>NZ_JBAHUQ010000008.1 GCF_036689865.1 Magnetococcus sp. PR-3 | reverse complement strand
TTGTTATCTATCAACTGCATTTGTTAAGCAGGGGAAGTCGAGTGCTCTGTTTAGGACTGAGGCTCTTCAGGTAGTTTAACATGGTCCGAAAATTTTTGATCTTCAGAATCAATGTGCCCCATAAGCCACTCTTTAAAGAAACTAAAGACCCGTTCACCATCTTGATAGTTGGTTGTTTCTAGCTTTTTTTGTAAAGCGTGGATCTCTTCAAGCATCTCTTTGTGTTGCGCCCTGTGGGTTTCCAGTTCAGGGAAGTTCATGCTCGCCAACATGGCTTCTTCAGAATAGAAATGGAAGTGTGTGTAGGCGATTAAGGCATCCAAGGTCGTACGTGCATTCACTTCATCCTGTTCCTGCATGGCATGAATAAAGCGCCCGGCCAGCTCTAGCAGCCGGTGGTGTTGGGCATCCAGATCCTTCAAACCCATAGAGGATGTATCACTGGGGTCAAAAACCAGCATGGAGTCCTTGCCCCCGCGGGTAATGTTCTGCATCTGCCTTTCAAACACCTCATAGAGCTTCCAGCGAACAATCGGAATATCTTCAAGGCGATCACCCGGAATACAATAGAGTTCAACCTCAGATTGGGTAACCATTTTAAAGACACTCTTGGCTTGGAATATCGCAACTTCTTCACCAAAAAAGCTGCCATTGCCAAGTTCCTCGATGAGTTCATCACCAAAATAGCGATTAACCCGACCATGACGTATTAAGAACAGGCAGGTGAGCTCATCATGTTTAAAAATATGACCCGCTCGATAGGTGTTGATCTGTAGATCTTGAGCAATGTGGTTACGTGTTGCGTGTGAAATACCATCATTAAACAGGGTGGTGCTATCCAAAAACTCCCTGAAATCTCTTAACCGCTCAATATCTTCCACCATGTTATGGCTGGAGATAAACTCTCTGTAGAGGGTTGTTGGAATGCGTAAAGCCTGTACAAAACTTGCAGCTCGGTAGGTTCGACTGGACGGAATTTGAGAAAAACCGGAACGCTCACCGATCAGGGTGCCTGCATAGACGTGACTGCGGTGCCCTGTATCTTGGGTTAGGGTCTCAACCGTACCCGTTAGAATAAGATAGAGATCTGTAGGAACTTGCCCCACCTTGAGCATAATGCTCTCAGGATTGAAAACCTTGATACGGCTGTTTAGCAGCATGCGAATCGCATGGGTTGGTGCTTTAGGCAGGTGAATGCTTAAGAACTCCCAAGCAAGCCGCAAAGTGTAGTCCTGATAGGTTGGAATAAGCGTATCGACGGTACCAAAGGGTGCACCACTACCAATTTGACGCTCTTTAGCATCCAAGGTGCGTGCGGTATGGCACAGCAGCATTTTAGAAGAGGTGTCTTCTTCAAAATCGATGGCATTACCGTGGATCATACCGCCGCCGATATCTATTTTTTTAAGATCCGCATGCCGTAAGTAGTCTGCTTTAACCCGTTCAGCAAACACGGGGCTTACCCCTACTGAGGTTTCATCCTCTGTTACCATACCATCGAGCACATCAAAAGAGATGGTATCGGCGTAATGAGAGAATGTCCGGTAGCCATCTTCCCACAGGGTTCTGAATACAAAGAGATTATTTTCAACTGGGTGGGGGGAGAATAGAGGCATAACCTCGAGCCCATCAATGCCGTTCCACTTGTCAAATTCGAGATCATGAATCTCAAAATAGTGGGCAAAGTTTGATTCATCAATGGAGAGTAACGCACACAATTTTTTGACCACCGAGTGGCGAACCAATGGGGTGGCAAAGTATTTAATGCGGCGGTCTGCGCGGATTAATGAGGCCAGCCCGGCAAAATGGTCATCATGAGAGTGGGTATGGAAGATGCCTTCAATCTCATTAAGGCCAATCCCTAAAGAGATCAGTGATCGTTCAATGTTGGGTCCTGCATCCACCAAATAGATACGCCCTTGATACATGAGGATGCTGCTCATGCAAGGTCGGTTGGGGTCCCAGCCATCACCATCACCACTATGTACAACCCCAAAATAGTCCCGCTTGATATGGTGCTGACCAAGAGGATAGGGCGGTTCATACTGTTCATGGGTTGAAAGGTTAAGGTCAACGGTAACCGACTCACCAGCAAAGGTGATCTCAAAGACATTGAGCGCTCTACGCCGGATCTTTACACCATTGCGTACTTCCACCGCTTCATCAGAGATGGTGCGGCTTTCAATAAAGGCATCGGTCTCTTTGATGGCTCCAAAGGCAAACTTCAACTTCATCCGCATCATTTCGCGAGCTTGCGCTTCTGTCAAACCTGCTTGGCATAGCTCTTCTTCATTAACCAAGCCATAGTTGCCCCGATAGATATAGCGTTTTTGCGCGTCAACCTGTTCTTTAGATCCGAGAATAAGGGGTTGGGCCCCTGTATTGCGCGGATGATTAGGTATGATCATGCCCTGTCGATAGAGCATTTGTAGAACTGGAAATTCGGCCATATTCGAAAACTGGCCGTTCTGTAGCATGATATCAGATAATAGAATGGTGTTTGGTCCTGACTCAAAGCGCACACCATTATCTTCCAAGGGTACAATAAGCCCTCGACGCATAAGGTGTTTTACGCTGTCCGCAGGGCATCCACACAGGATATAAAGCTCCGCTTCAGGGATCTCTACCCATGTAATGCCCGTGGCCACATCGACCTTTTTAATGCGGTTCATCTGCGCCTCCCGCAGGAAGTGATATAGAAAAATCTCAGTTTGCCTTAACTCAATAATGAAAACAAGAATTTATAATGCCGCATTTCAATAACCGTATAAAATTGTTTGTTCATACATTATCTTTATGAATATTTGTCTGTTTTTGTGATAAATCTAGATTCGTGAATATATGCCTGATTTGTGCGTTTAGAGCAGTGAAAATAAAAGCTGTTCAGCTGTTATCAAAGGTATCGTACACACGTGTCGTGTTGTTTTTTTGATTACCTGTCGTGACATTTATGGCATGTTCGGTTTTCGTGCCCATTTTTTTTAAATCGGAGGAGTGGTTTTCTGACCACTTGAAAGTGATATGACAATTACAAGAATGATTCCCATTGTAGCCGGGTTTATGGTGTTGCTTAGTGTTTTATTAACCCATTACATCCACGCTAACTGGGTTGTCTTGACCATATTTGTGGGTATTAACCTCTTCCAAAGCGGTATTACCGGGTTCTGCCCTTTAGCCACTGTGCTTAAAAAACTGGGTATGCCCGAACAGTGATCGATCGTTAGAGCATTCCATAACCTCATTAAGAGTAATGTGCTGTATGTTAACCCCTGTTAATATTATCACCGGCTATTTGGGTGTTGGTAAGAGTACCGCAATCCGACATCTTTTAACGCAAAGCCCACAAGGGGCGCGCTGGGCTGTTCTGGTGAATGAGTTTGGTGATGTACCGATTGATGGTGGTGCGCTTCAAGGTGGGGGGCTTGCGGTTAAAGAACTGGCAGGTGGATGTATTTGCTGCACCTTGGGTTCGGATATGGAAGCTGCCTTAGGTGAGCTTTTGGAACAGGTTAAACCTGATCGAATACTTATTGAGCCCACAGGCTTGGGGCATCCTGGTGGTGTTATCGAGGCTATTACCGAGGGTAAATATAAAGACAAGCTCTCTCTAAAGACGGTGTTATGTCTGGTCGATGCCGCCATGTTGGCTGATCCACAAATCACCCAGCGAAAAACCTTTATTGATCAAGTGGCGATCTCTGATGTGCTGTTAGCAGCCAAAGGGGATCGGTTAGATGATACGGCCTATCACGGCTTTAAACAGTGGGCCGCAGATCTGTTTCCACCCAAAGAGGTGGTTGGTAAGGTTGAACATGGGGCGTTAAGTCCAGAGTGGTTGGATTTACACATTGAAAACCGTCTGGATAATTACCTGCTGCAGCAGGTAGGGCACACATCTCACCATCATGCGCATCATCATCATAAAACCTCCAAACCCAGCGAACCTCAATTAGATCAACCCGTGTTTTTTGAAAATAAAGGCTTTGACCATATTGGGGGTGGTTGGATCTTCCATGTGGAAGAGCGTTTTCATGAATATAAATTGATGGAGTTGTTTGAAGGTAAGTTGCCTGGTTTAGATCAGGTTGTTCGTCTTAAGGGGCTTTTTAGGGTGGGGCCCGGACGGCGTATTCTTATTGACCGTGTGGGGCAAGCGTTAACAGTGAACGATTCCATCGCGTATTGGCGGGACAGTCGCATTGAGGTGATTTTATCCGATCAGCATAGTCAACCTCAGTGGTTGGAATTGGAAGAGGCCATGATGGGCAGCCGTTGGAAGAAAAAGCGTGCTTAGCTTGTTTGTATAAGCTTTTCTGGTGTAATAGCTTGAGATGTGGGATCCTAGTGTTGGAAGCTATGTTGTGCTTTTTTACGATGATACTTTGACAGCAACATGGATATGGGCTAAAAGTTTATTCTCTTTCGAAATTATCTTCGTTTCTGCGACGCCCCTGTTGGGAAGTCGGCGCAGAGGACGAAATCCTGTTTGAACGGTTTTTTGTCTGCGATATGGGCGGATTAAGACCGGCCCCTTTTATGGGCGGCGCTGATGGTCAGGCCATGCGCAACGAAAACCCGCGAACTCCGCCAGGTCCGGAAGGAAGCAACGGTAACGGGACCTTTTGTGTGCCGCATTTCGTTTGATCGGAGCCGCCCTCCCTGATCTGCCCAGTTATAGAATCTGTTGTTCTATGACTGGGCGTATCGTTTTCCCTACCTATTGGGTGTCATGTCTTCCTACGTTGTACTGGCACGTAAGTGGCGGCCTCGCCGTTTTGAAGATCTGATTGGTCAAGAGCACGCGGTCCAGGCGCTCCGTCATGCACTGGAGCAGGGCCGTATTCCCCATGCTTTTCTCTTTACCGGTATTCGTGGCATCGGTAAGACCACACTCTCCCGTCTTGTCTCCATGTGTCTTAACTGCACCAGTGGTGTCACGGCCGAACCTTGCGGTTCCTGTGATAGCTGCCTTGCCATTGTTCGTGGTGAGCACCCTGATGTGTTTGAGGTGGATGCGGCATCCCGTACTAAAGTCGATCAAATGCGGGAGTTGCTCGATGGTGTGGCCTATGCCCCGACCCTGAGCCGCTATAAGATCTATATTCTCGACGAAGTTCATATGCTCAGTACCTCCTCTTTTAACGCTTTGCTCAAAACGTTGGAAGAACCCCCTGAACATGTGAAGTTTATCTTCGCAACCACCGAAGTGCGTAAAATTCTCCCCACCATTCTGAGTCGCTGTCAGCGCTATGATCTGCGCCGTCTTGATCGCGAGGCTCTTTCCCGCTATTTGGCGCATGTTCTCGATGCTGAAGAAATTACCCATGACCAGCAGGGACTCTCTGCCATTAGTCATGCGGCCGATGGTTCTGTGCGGGATGCGCTATCTTTACTGGATCAGGCCATTGCCCATGGTGGGGGAAGTATTGAGCATGCCCATGTGAGCAGTTTGTTGGGGTTGACCGATCGCCAGGCCGTGGTTGGTCTGTTTACAGATTTATGTGGTGGCCGCTCTCTAGAGATGTTAGAGCGGGCTGCGCTGTTTCATCGGGATGGGGTTGAGCCTTTGGTTCTGGTCGATGATCTGTTGGCCGTGACCCATATGGCGACCCGTGAGATGACGGTTGGTCCTGAGGATGTGGCCCAAGCCCTTTCTGAGCTTGAAGGTTTATCCTCTATTTGGCCAAAGCTCAGTCGTGAACATTTACAGATGATTTATCAGGTTCTTCTGCGAGGGCGGGAAGATCTACACATTGCCCGTGAACCACGGCAAGCTTTGGAGATGCTCCTATTGCGGGCCGCCCACTTGCGTGCCGTCCCCCCTTTAAAGCAGTTGGTTGAATCTCTGCAGCGGCAAGCAGGTCCTGAAGTAGCTGCTCAAGAGGAGTCGCCACCTGTAAAAAAGCCTAAAGCCCAGGGGGAAGGGCAGAAAAAAATAACCCCTGTGGTACAAGAAGCACCCCCAGTCATCCATTCTGCCGAGCCTGAGCCGGATTTACCACCAGCCCCTCCCATGACAGAGGAGCCTGCTGGTCAGGTCTCAGAGCCGTTACCCAGCCAGTTAAACAGTTGGGAGTTACTGATTGAAGCGGCACGTATAAAAATGCCCCTGCTGGCTCAAAAAATGGAAAGTCACCTGAGCATACTTAGCTATGAAGGTGGCCTAGGGGCAGACGATCCACCTCGTATGGAGGTAATGATTGCTCACGCTTTTGCTGGGGAGCCAAGTCGGGTCCATAAGAGCTTAATGGATCTGCTGGGAAGTCTGAATTTTTCCAATGGTGTGGTGAAATTCAGCAAAAGTGCAGATGGTGATCGGCCGGATACAGAGGCTGAAAAACAGAAAAAAGCCAAGGATGCTTATCAAAATGCCTTGGAAAATGAGGTGGCACAAGATCCGTTAATTCAAGAGGTTGAGCGGGTCTTTGATGCTAAAATTATCCATGTCGAACCGGTTTGACTTGACATTTTTGCGGTGCAAAAGTAACAATCTCTCTCAATCCGGGAACGATTTCCATTGGCTGTGCTCCAACCTCCTGCTTAATGCATCTGTCACAGATGGGTTAACGCAAGTAAGTGGTAGACAGCCCAACCAGCGTAAAGGGTGATTCCGTGAAGGGTTTCGGAAACATGGGAAACATGATGAAGCAGGCCAAGCAGATGCAAGCCAAAATGGCGCAGATGCAAGAAGAGCTTGCTCTACTGACAGTAACCGGACAAGCCGGTGGCGGTATGGTTGAAGTGACCATCAATGGCAAGCAAACGGTTGAAGGGGTGAAAATTGACCCTAAAGCGGTTGACCCAGAGGATATGGAGATGCTGGAAGATCTGATGGTCGCTGCTTTTAACGATGCCCAAGCTCGTATGGCTCAGATCACTCAGGAGAAGATGTCCAAAGTAACGGGCGGAATGAATATTCCTGGGCTGTTTTAATCGAGATGAGTACCGGTCTACCCACCCTGGAGCGGGCTATTGAGTTGTTCGCTCGTTTGCCAGGGGTTGGGCGTAAAAGTGCTCAGCGCATGGTTTATCATCTCCTGAAAGATCAGGGGCAAGAGGCCAAGCGACTGGGGGAGGGGCTGATTGAGCTCAGCCAGCGGATTGGGTTCTGCAGCGTTTGTCATAACTTGGCGGAAGATGAGTTATGCAGTATCTGTATGGATCACAAACGAGATGTGAGCCTAATCTGTGTGGTTGAAGAGCCGGTCGATGTGCTGGCCATGGAGCGTGCAGGTGCATACAAGGGGCTTTATCATGTCTTGGGTGGTCGCTTAAGCCCAATGGATGGTGTTGGTCCAGATGCACTTAACCTGGAAAGTCTCGAGAAGCGACTGGGTGGAGATGATCTCAAAGAGATGATCATTGCGACCAACCCAACCGTCTCAGGTGAGGCCACCGCGCACTATATTGCTCAGATCGCACAAGCACATGCAGTGCAGATCAGTCGCCTAGCCTATGGTATGCCCATGGGGGGAGAGCTGGAATATCTAGATGAATCCACACTTTTTCAGGCCCTTCAGGGGCGTAGAGGTGTGGTTTAAAGGCTTGTTTAAACAAGCTATATGTAGGGAGGGGTGCGTCTTCACTCATTTCGTAGAAAGATATCATGCTTTTTCGAAATGAATTGGCTACAATGCACACCTTCAAAGATTAAGACGCCGAAATGCTATTAGAGACAGTGTATGTCCGCAAAGCGATCGGCTGATATGAGGGGGGATGCGCAGTTTGCGCTAACCCAAAGCAGACAACGGAGAGTTCTTGGTATGGCTACCTTGAAAGCAGATGACCAACAGGCGTTTCCCTATCCGGGTATCCCCGGCACAGGTGATGGTTCCGATGCCATTGCTTATGTGGAAACTCGCGCCACAGACGGTGCAGCCGCTTACCCCATCACTTCATCCACCATCATGGGACAGAATTTCCAGGTGGCAGTGGCTAACGGCTTTAAAAACGTTTGGGGCAATGATTTAGCCTGGATGGAGCTGGAGTCTGAACACTCCTCCGCTTCTGCTTGCGAAGGCTATGCCTTGGCCGGTGGTCGTGTGACCAACTTTACCTCAGGTCAGGGTCTGGTCCTGATGAAAGAGGTTCTGTTCACCATCGCTGGTAAGCGTTTGCCCCACGTATTGAACGTAGCGGCTCGTGCGCTGACCCACCAGGGTCTGAACGTGCACGCCGGTCATGATGATGTTATGGCTGTAGCAGACTGTAACTGGGGTATTTTGTTTGCCCACAGTGTACAGGCTTCTGCTGACCTGTGCCTGATTGCCCGTCGCGCTTCAGAAGATTCGTTCACACCGATGATGAACGTTCAGGACGGCTTCCTGATTTCTCATACCATTGAGAACCTCAACTATCCTGAGGATGACCTGATTCGCGAATACCTGGGTAATCCCCGTGATCGTATGCGCAATCTGTTTGATCCTGAGGCACCTCTGCAGACCGGTGTTGTGCAGAACCAGGATGCCTATATGCAGGGTAAGATTGCTGCCCGTAAGTACTACGATGAGCTGGAAGGCCACATCGAAAACGCCATGGAAGAGTTCTATAAGCTCACCGGGCGTAAGTACAGCCTCATTGAAGAAGTAAGTATGGAAGATGCGGATTATGCCGTTATCGCCATGGGTACCACCGCTGAAACCGCCATGTCTGTTATCGAACTGGCCCGTTCCCGCGGTCTGAAGCTGGGTGTGGTTAACATCACCTGCTATCGTCCTTTCCCAGCCAAGCAGGTTGTACGTGCCATCAAGAACTGTAAGGCCGTCTCCATTCTTGAGCGTTGTGACGTCCCCACTATGGTTGACAACCCTCTGACCACCGATATCGAGGCTTCACTGGCCAAAGCGGTTATGGGTATCGAGGGCTTTGATGCTGTAGAGAACATTCCTTACGTCTTCAGTGGTACCGCTGGTCTGGGTTCCCGTGACGTAACTCCTGGTCACATCCTGGCGGTGTTGACCAATATGACTCTGGGTAAAGAGGGCAAGCGCTTCTTCTCCCTGGGTATTGAGCATGAAACCGCTCTGGATCCTGAGGACGAGCCCGATGTACGTCCCGAAGGTTCCTTCTCGGTTCGTGCACACTCTGTCGGTGGTTTCGGTTCGGTCACCACCAACAAGGTTATCGCAACAATGTTGGGTGACATCTTCGGCTTTCGTGTACAGGCTGCGCCTAAGTACGGTTCCGAGAAAAAGGGTCTACCCACCAATACTTATCTGACCGTAACGCCTACCGGTAAGATCCTCAGCCACTGTGAGCTGCGTCAGGTGGACTTTGTGCCTCTGATGGATCCCACCACGTGGTTCATGGGCAACCCTCTGGTTGGTCTGTCTGATGGTGGTATTGTCTTCCAGCACACCGATGAGCCCAATGCTCAGGCGCTGTGGGATTCTCTACCTTCCTACGCTAAGTACTTCATGAAAGAGCATAAGGTGAAGTTCTACGGTGTGGATACCATCGACATCGCCCGTGAGTCTTGCCTCTCTGACTCTTCCTTGATTCAGCGCTTCCAGGGTGTGGTTCTGTTGGGTGTCTTCCTGCGGGTGACTCCTTTCCAGAAGAATGCTGGTATGGATGACAAGGCACTGTTTGAGCAGGTGCGTAAGCCTCTGGATAAGTACTTCGGTAAGCGTGGTCAGAAGGTTGTAGACGATAACCTGGATGCCGTGAAGCGTGGCTTTGATCGTGTCATGGAAGTGACCGATGAAATTATGGACGCCACCTCCGCAGAAGAACTGGCCAAGGGCAAGGAAGAGTGGGATGCCAAAGGTAAAGACGTTAACGCGTTCTTCATCTAAGGCTACGATCCCTTTTCCGAAGCAAGTGAACATTGACGCCGAAGTGGCGTCTGGAGGATATAATGAGTCAAGCTAAGATCTATACCGAGAATACCCCTCAGTGGTACGATATCGATCGTGCCAAAGAGATTGTAAACGCTTATGGTACTGGTAAAGGTTCCAGCCAGCCAGCGGATGCTTTTGTGGGTCAATCTGCTGTCCCTGCGGCGACTGGTTCCTTCCGTGACTTCTCTTACATTGCACCAGATCTGCCCGAGTTTATTGCAGATAACTGTGTTGCCTGTATGGAGTGTGTACAGAACTGTCCAGACTCTTCTATCTGGGGTCGAGTCATGACACCAGAGACCTTGGAAGCTGAACTGGCCAAGGCTGAAGATGATGCCACCCGTGACCTGCTGAAGGCACAGATGGTTCAGACCACCAAGTTCTGGAAAACCTACGAGAAGAAAAAAGCCAAAGATGCCAGTGCCCCTGGTGGTGCTGAGTTTGGTATCTTCATCGATCCTACCAAGTGTAAGGGTTGTGGTGAGTGTGTGATTGCCTGTGGCGAGCACGATGCTCTGAAGATGATCAAAAAGACCAAAGATAACCTGCCTAACTACTTCGCGATGTGGGACTTCTTCAAGACCACCCCTGATACGCCGAAGGAGTACATCAATCCTAAGCTGAAGATTGACATCATGCTTAAGGATGAAGCCAACCAGTATGTGGGTGGCGCAGGTTCCTGCATGGGTTGTGGTGAAGCTTCGGTTATCCGTCAGCTGCTGGCGATGACCCATGAGAAGGTGGGCCATAAGTATGGCATCACCGCGGCGACCGGTTGTCAAACTGTGTACGGTTCTACCTACCCCTACAACCCCTACCGTGTGCCTTGGATGAACTCTTTGTTCGAAAACGCACCGACTGTGGCGATGGGGATCCGTGAGCATTGGAACCGCACCGGTAAGGAAGACCACGTACTGTGGGCCTTCGGTGGTGACGGCGCCATGTTGGACATCGGCTTCCAGGCTCTGTCCCGTATGTTGACCTCTGGTATGAACATCAAGGCACTGGTTCTGGATACTCAGGTCTACTCCAACACTGGTGGTCAAGCCTCGACGGCAACTTACATTGGTCAGGAAGCTAAGATGTCTGTCCACGGTAAGGCCATTCCTGGTAAGATGGAGCGTCGTAAGGAGATCGGTCAGATCGCCATGATGCACCCCAACGTCTATGTGGCCCAGACTGTTGGTCCTATGACGACACACTTCTATAAGTGTGTAGAGCGTGCGCTTGAGTATGATGGTCCTGCACTGATCAACGTCTACACCACCTGTCAGCCTGAGCACCAGGTAGCTGACGATCTCTCCTACACCCAAGCGTTGCTGGCTGTAGAGTCCCGTGCATTCCCCATCTTCTCTTACGACCCTGAGGCCGGTGAGACCATGGCGGAGCGTATGTCACTGCAAGGTAACCCTTCAGTGAAGCGTGACTGGCACCACAAAAAGACCAAAGAGGGCGAAGAGAAGGTAGACTTCATCTCCTTTGCGAAGACTGAAGGTCGTTTCCAGAAGCATTTTGACAAAGATGGAAAAGCCTCTGATGTTCTGCATATCTCTATGCAGGAGCGTCTGGAGAACTGGCGTCAGCTGCAGGATCTAGCCGGTGTGAACAATGCCGACTGGGAAGCTGAGCGTGCGGCCAAAAAGGCTAAAAAATAATCGCAGATAGCGGTTGAAAAAAGGGGGTGGGTAAGCGGAACTTTTGTTGTGCTTTTCCACTCCCAATGATTAAAAAGCACCACATGCTTGTGGTGCTTTTTTTTCACAAAAGAAAGAAGACCGCGTGTGTCCTGATTTGGATCAACTAAATCGTATATGCGTGTATGAGGAGAAGGAAGATGACCGAAGTCTACAAAGCGGTTTTAAGAGATAATATTACGCGCCCCAGAATGCTTTCTGCCAAGCATGCTGCAGACATTGGTACCCTGGAAGGAGTGGATGATCCGCTGGATCTGTTATTGCCTGAGCGGTTGGATAATATGGAGTTGTGGGAGCAAGAATATGCGCTTTCTCCTCTGTTTACCCCAACACTTGAAGATCGCAAGCATAGCGAGAGTGGGTTGGAGCCTGCCGGTGTAGATCAAGCCGCTTGGCTGCAGTTGATCAAGGACCTCACTGAAGAGAAGCCACTGTGTCAGGTCTCTTTTGGGGATCGCGTTGTGGATATGACGGTTCCTGAGGATGCTATTGAGCGTCATGTTAAGCTGCTTTATCCCTGTAACCAGGTAGATGCAGAGATTAAAGCTCAGTTGGAAAACCTTTCAAGTGATGGGAATGATACCCTAGAGGTGTTGGCCCTGTTGCGTATGCCCCATTGGCAGGGGCAGGAGCAAGTTGACCTGCTCAAGGAGTTGTTGTCGTTATTTGTGGCTAAGCGTAGTTACAGCTTAGACAAAATGCGCTTTCTTGATGAGTTTGTGCGTACCCACAAACCTGCTCATAAAGAGGAGTTGGCTCAAAAGCTGACGAATCTTGAAGAGTCCTATCGCAATGAGCAAGAGCGCCCTATTTTCAATCAGCGCCTAGAGCAGGTTCAAACGGATAACATTCGTTCCAAGCTGTGTGGTAACGAAGTGAAAAGTTTTCGCCTCGCTCAGACAGAATCTATTTTGAAAGATCTTGAGACTGCGAGCTGATCTTTCGTAGAGAGGATTGGTTCGGTTCGAAATTGTAAAATTTTGTACTGATGCGTTACAAAAAAGAGCCCCGAAAAGGTCCTAGAAGCGACCTTTTCGGGGTTTTTGTTTCTAAATAATCTTGCGAAATAGGGGGGATCATGGCATCCTCCCCCGCAACTGTAGATATAACAATGCTTGGATGCTGATGTGGTACATGTTCTGTCTGAAGGGGGGCAGGCATCAGGGTATCACCCCTTGGTCGTTGAATAATGGGGGGTGGCTCTAGGCTGACTCCCTTTTTTGTGTGGGTCGTCCTTTTCAAACGCTCTGTCTGCATGTCTGTTTGGGCAGTTTGATGGATAAACGGAAACGGAATGATGATGACACCTGGAAATGATCAGTGGATCACCATTCACTATGATGGTGAGCCTTATAAGGTACCATCGGGCCGGACCATGGTTTCCGCTCTGGAGACGGCAGGTGTTCGTTTTGTTCGTAGTATCGGTTGCCGCGGTGGTGTATGTGGTGCCTGTACAGCCTTTTACCGTACTCCTGAAGATGCCCAACTAAAAAGCGCCCTGATGTGTCAGGAAGAGGTGGTCGATGGCATGTCGATTATGCCCATGCCCTTTTTCCCTCAAAATCAGATGTCCTATGATCTGGAACTGCCAAAAGGGATGACGCCTCAACGTCAGGTTATGCAGCTCTACCCAGAGGTCGGTGGCTGTATTATGTGCCAGGAGTGTACCCGTATATGCCCCGTCGGTATCGATGTGATGGGCTATGTTGGTATGATTAAAAGGGGTGACTTTAAGGCGGCGGCCGAAGCCTCTTTTACCTGTGTGCAGTGCCAAGCATGTGCCGCACGCTGCCCGGCGCGTATTTCACAACCTAATGCAGCATTAGCGGCTAGGCGCTTCTATGGTGCCCATATGGTGAATCGCGCTGAGCACCTGCAAAAAGCACGGGAAAAAGTCAATACTGAAGATATGAAGCGTGGTTTCCGTCGGTTGAAGCGGATGGATGCAGAGGAGCTTAAAAACCTCTATCAGAGGCGGGAAAGTGAACCCGCTCAATCTGCCCCCGGAACCTGGCTTCCTGAAGATACTACCCTGTTGGGATAGGTTAAAGATGTCAGAACGTGCACTTAATCATCTGCCCGAGGAGCTTCGGGAGTCTGCTTTAGAGGTTGCCCGAACCCGTGAGGATCGCATTCGGAGGATCCAACGTGGTGAGAGTTTTCCTCAGCTTTCATTGACAGACCGCAAGGCTTGGCTTGAGGATTTTCATCCAGATTATCGTGCCGATGGTAAGCGCGCACTTAAGGTGGGTGTCAATAAAGATGAAGGTGTTCCTGTTGAGCTGGCAAATTTATTAGAAGCTTGGCCACGGGCATCAGTGCGTGATCTGGTTGAAAATGGTCGTATCCCTGAAGCGGATTTTGAGACCGATGTGTTGATTATCGGTGCAGGTGGGGCAGGGGTGACGGCGGCCATTGAAGCTGCCAAAAGTGGTCTTGACGTTCTGATCACGACAAAATTGCGCGCTGGTGACTCCAATACCATTATGGCTGAAGGTGGTATCCAAGGTGCGGATCAGGAGTGTGACTCTCCCTTGCAACACTACCTGGATGTTCTAGGTGGAGGGCACTTTAGCAACGATCCCGATTTGGCAGAAGCACTTTGTCATGATGGTCCTGATGCCCTCTCTTGGCTTGAAGAGTTGGGGATGTTATTTGATAAATATCCCACAGGCCGAATGAAAGTACGCCATGGCGGTGGTACCTCCAGAAAACGTCTGCACTCCTCGGGTGATATGACGGGCCTGGAAATGATGCGGGTTTTGTGGGATCAGTGCCGCAACTTGCGCAATGTCAATGTCATGGAGTTTTGCCCCATTGTAGAGTTGCTTACCGATGATGATGGTCGGGTGGTTGGCGCGGTGATGGAGCGCCTGAACCATGGTAACGAAATGAAGGTGGTTAAAGCTAAATCTGTCATTTTGGCCACGGGTGGGTTAGGGCGGCTGCATTTGCAGAGTTTCCCTACGTCAAACCACTATGGCGCCACCGCAGATGGTCTGGTTTTAACCTACCGAGCAGGTTTGCCATTCCGTGATTTGCAGCATAACCAATACCATCCATCAGGCATCGCTTTTCCTGAGCAAAAAGCGGGTCTGTTGATTACGGAAAAATTCCGTGGATTAGGGGCTCAGTTGGTCAACCGGTTTGGCGATGAGTTTGTCTACTCGCTGGAACCTCGGGATGTGACAACAGCCGCTATTATTCGCGAATGTAGTGAGTTCAGTCATGGTGCAACGACACCAAGTGGTAATGTTGGTGTCTGGTTGGATATTCCTATGATTGATGATCTGCATGGGAAAGGTACCATTGAAAAAGAGTTTCCAGGCCGGTATAGCGAATTTTACCGCCATGGAATTGATTTGACCAAAGTCCCTGTTTTGGTCTATCCCACCCTTCACTATCAAAACGGTGGTGTACGTATACGGGTGGATGGTGCGACCGGCTTACCTGGTTTGTATGCTGCGGGTGAAGTGAGTGGCGGCGTACATGGAAAAAACCGTTTGATGGGTAATGCGCTGCTTGAGCTGATCGTCTTTGGCCTTCGAGCTGGACGGGCCGCCGCTGAATTTGCCAGCCAAACTGGATCTGGTGGTCAGGCAGGTCTCTCGCACATTGAGTCGTATTTGGATGATTTGAAGGCCGCAGATGTCGAAGAAACCCGTACAGCGCCTATGCTTTTACCAAGGTATGGTAAGGCTTTGGCCATTTAATTGGGTTATGATTCATAAAATTACTTGCGGTCATTCATAAGGATATGCTTATTTAGTTGGTGTGTTATCCAACAAAGTCGTACACTACCTGCTTTCACGCCATGTCGGATGGTGGGGTGCGGCGGAGGTATGCCATCTTTCGATGTGGGTTCCAAGTTCTGTAACAGGCAGGAGACGCCATGAATATTCATGAGTACCAAGCCAAAGAGATCATCGCCAAGTTCGGCGTCAACGTCCCTCGGGGTCGGGTAGCGTATACCCCCCAAGAGGCGGAGATGGCAGCTAAAGAACTCGACAGTGATGTCTTCGTGGTTAAAGCCCAGATCCACGCCGGTGGACGTGGTAAAGCGGGCGGCGTAAAGGTGGTAAAAAGCACCGAAGCCGTACGTGAAGAGGCCGACCGCATGCTTGGCTTGACACTGGTTACCCACCAGACAGGTCCAGAAGGTAAAGAAGTAAAGCGCCTCTACGTGGAAGAGGGGTGCGATATTGCCCGGGAACTGTATCTGGGCATCGTTATTGACCGAGCAACCAGCCGTGTGACCTTTATGGCCTCTGTTGAAGGGGGCATGGAGATCGAAGAGGTGGCTGAGAAGACACCTGAAAAGATTTTGCGTGAGATCGTCGATCCAGCCGTTGGTTTGGTCGCTTTCCAAGCACGTAACCTTGCCTTTGGCTTAGGGCTTGAGGGCAAGCAGGTGAACAAGGCTGTTAAATTCATGATGGGCCTGTATAGCGCCTTCATGGAAACCGACGCCTCATTGATGGAAATCAATCCACTGGTGGTTACTGGTTCCGGTGATGTGTTGGCCTTGGATTGTAAAATGAACTTTGACTCCAATGCCCTTTATCGTCAAAAGGCGATTGAAGAGCTGCGGGACTTCGATGAAGAAGATCCCAAGGAGATTGAAGCGTCTAAGCATGAACTGAATTACATTACCTTGGATGGTAACATCGGTTGCATGGTTAATGGTGCTGGCTTGGCCATGGCTACGATGGATATCATCAAGATCAAGGGTGGCGCACCGGCCAACTTCCTGGATGTTGGGGGTGGTGCTACCACAGAACGCGTGACTGAAGCGTTCAAGCTTATTCTCTCTGATGAGAGCGTGAAAGCCGTACTGGTTAACATCTTTGGTGGCATCATGCGTTGTGATGTCATTGCCAATGGTGTGGTAGAGGCTGCCAAGCAGGTGAACTTGAGTGTTCCCTTGATTGTTCGCCTTGAGGGTACCAATGTGGAGAAGGGTAAGGAAATCCTATCCAACTCCGGTCTGCCTATCATTTCTGCCGATAACCTGGACGACGCCGCGACCAAAGCGGTTGCCTCGCTGAAGGAGGGTTGAGCATGAGTATTTTCATTGATAAAAATACCAAGGTGATCTGTCAGGGTTTTACTGGTGCCAATGGTACCTTCCACTCTGAGCAAGCCATTGCTTATGGTACGCAAATGGTTGGTGGTGTAACCCCAGGTAAAGGTGGGACCACTCACTTGGGTCTACCCGTATTCAATACGGTTGCAGAAGCTGTTGAAGCTACTGGTGCCAATGCAACCGTCATCTATGTCCCACCTCCGTTTGCAGCGGACGCCATTATGGAAGCCGCTGCTGCCGATCTGGATATGGCCATTTGCATCACTGAAGGCATTCCTGTGCTGGACATGATGAAGGTGAAGCGCTACCTGGAAGGTCGTAAGACCCGTCTGGTTGGGCCAAACTGCCCAGGTGTGATCACGCCTGATGAGTGCAAAATTGGCATCATGCCTGGTCACATTCATAAAAAAGGTTCCGTGGGTGTGGTTTCACGCTCTGGTACCCTGACTTATGAAGCGGTTGCTCAAACAACAGCCATTGGCTTGGGCCAGAGCAGCTGTGTCGGTATTGGTGGTGACCCCATCAACGGCACCAACTTCATCGACTGTCTCGAGAAGTTCAATGAAGATGATGAGACCGAAGTGGTAGTCATGATCGGTGAGATCGGTGGTACCGCTGAGGAAGAAGCCGCTGAGTGGATTAAGGCTAATATGAAAAAACCGGTGGTCGGCTTTATTGCTGGCTCTACCGCGCCTCCCGGCAAGCGTATGGGCCATGCCGGGGCTATTATCTCAGGTGGTAAAGGTACCGCCGCTGAGAAGTTTGCCGCGCTCGAAGCAGCCGGCGTGTTTATCGCCCAATCTCCGTCTGCAATCGGAGAAACGGTGAAAAAAGCCTTGGGACAGTAACGTCCCAGACTTAAATGGGGCTGCCCAAGAGGGCAGCCCCTGAAACAACCCAAGGGGAGTTTCCATGGAGAAGAAAGATTTGGTCATTCGCATTGCCGGTGAAGGGGGTGAAGGTGTTGTTTCCTCCGGTGATTTCATCTCGGCCGCTTGTGCGCGGGCCGGTTTGGAGGTTTATACCTTTAAAACCTTCCCAGCGGAGATCAAGGGCGGGTACTGCTTGTACCAGGTCCGTATGAGTGATGAGAGACTCTACAATCAAGGTGATACCTTTGATGTGTTCTGTGCCTTCAATGGTGAGGCATATGAACAGAACAAGGATCTGATCAAGCCTGGTACTGCATTTATCTATGACTATCCAGGTGGTGATTTCGAGCCTGATGAAATCCCTGAGGGTGTGCATGCATACCCAATCCCCATGTCCAAGACAGCGAAGGAAATGAAATCCTACCGCTCAAAGAACATGGTGGCTTTGGGGGCCCTGTCCCAGCTGTTCAATATCAATGAAGATACCTTGATTGAGGTTCTCAGCGATAAGTTCCGCAGCAAAGGGGAAGATGTTCTGCGTCTGAACCTGGAAGCCTTTGAAAAAGGTAAAGAGCTGGCTAAAGAACAGACCAAGAGTGATCCTTACCGGGTAGCTGATGCCCAAGAGCCTAAAGATGTCATCATCATGGCTGGTAACGACGCCGTTGGTCTGGGTGCCATTTTGGGTGGTCTGGAGTTCTTCTCCGCTTACCCCATTACCCCTGCAACCGAGGTCGCCAAGTATGTGGCAACCCACCTGCCCAAATGTGGCGGTGACTTGGTTCAGGCAGAAGATGAAATCGCCTCTTTGGCTCAAGTGTTGGGTGGTTCTTACGCTGGTAAGAAATCCATGACCGCCACTTCTGGTCCTGGTTTGGCGTTGATGTCCGAACTGCTGGGTATGGCCCACATGTCTGAGACCCCATGTCTGGTGGTTGACGTACAGCGTGGTGGTCCTTCAACTGGTCTGCCTACCAAGCATGAGCAGTCCGATCTGTTCTTGGCGATTCATGGTGGTCATGGTGACTCCCCACGTATCGTGCTGTCGGTTGAAGATGTGAAGGATTGCATCGACATGACCGTGGATGCACTGAACCTGGCTGAGCAGTATCAGGCGCCCGTGATTCTGTTGTCCGATGGCTCTTTGGCCTTCTCTACGCAGACCATTCCTCGCCCCAAGCCCGAAGACTATACGCTGGTAACGCGTAAGACCTGGGACGGCGAAGGTACCTATAAGCGTTATGAGTTGACTGAAGATAACATCTCCCCCATGGCGGCTCCTGGCACCCCTAATGCCAAGCACATTGCTACGGGTCTGGAGCACAGCGAAACCGGTGCCCCTGCTTATGGTCCTGAGAACCATGAGCGTATGCATCGTAAGCGTTTTGACAAGCAGAATGCCGTTGTTAAAACGTATAAGAATATGGAAATCGAAGGTGTTGAGGGTGAAGCCGATATCGGTATCATCACCTGGGGTTCCACCATCGGTGTTGTACGTGAAGCGATGCAGCGTCTGACCGCACAAGGTCTGAAAGTAAAGGCGATGTATCCTAAGCTGATGTGGCCTATGCCCGTAGCAGACTATGAAGCCTTTGGTGACAGCTGTAAGAAAGTCATTGTGCCTGAGGTTAACTTCCAGGGTCAGCTTTCCCACTTTATCCGTGCGGAAACATCCATCAAGCCCATTCCCTACACCATGTGTGGTGGTTTGCCGTTCACCCCTGAAATGATTGTGAACCGGGTCAAGGAGGAAATCTAATGACTGTTGAAGCTTTCCACAAGCTTGAGAACATGAAGCCCAAGGACTATAAGTCTGAGGTTCCTACTACTTGGTGCCCCGGTTGTGGACACTTTGGTATTCTCAATGGTACCTACCGTGCGATGGCTGAGTTGGGTATTGATCCCACCCAGTTTGTTGCAATCTCCGGTATTGGTTGCTCATCACGGATGCCTTACTTTGTAGACAGCTACAAAATGCACACCCTGCATGGCCGTGCGGGTGCTGTTGCAACAGGAACTCAGGTCGCACGTCCTGACCTGTGCGTTGTTGTGGCTGGTGGTGATGGTGATGGTTTCTCCATCGGTGGTGGTCATATGCCCCACATGGCGCGTAAAAACGTCAACATGACCTACATTCTTATGGATAACGGCATCTATGGTCTGACCAAGGGACAGTACTCCCCCACATCACGTCCGCAGATGACGGCTTACACCACCCCTTATGGTGGTCCTGAGCAGCCCATGAACCCTATGCTTTACATGCTGACCTATGGTGCAACTTATGTTGCCCAGGCCTTTGCAGGTAAGCCTAAGGATTGTGCCGCAATGATCAAAGGTGCCATGGAGCATGAAGGGTTCTCGTATGTGAACATCTTCTCTCAGTGCCCCACCTTTAATAAGATCGATACGGTGGACTACTACCGTGATCTGGTTCAGCCTATCCCTGAGGATCATGATCCTTCCGATCTGGGTGCGGCTATGGAGTTGGCGCGTCAGCCTGAAGGTAAAGCACCGACAGGTCTGCTATTCCAGAAGAAAGCACCTACTCTGGATCAAAACTTGGCCAAAATCCGTGAGCGTGTCGGTGGTCATGAGGGCTATGATAAGAACCAGATCATTGCCCTTTCTAAGCCGTAACGTTTAAGGGGAAACACCGTGAAAACCCGTTTCGAAAGCCGTGAGGCGCTTATCGCCGAGCATGGCACAGATGGAACGTTGGTGGACTCGGATCTTAGTTTCCTCGACCTAAGTGGACTGGACCTGGCGGGGCTTGATCTCGCCGGGTCCACTCTCTCAGGGGCCATTCTTCATGGCACTGACCTCTCCCGTTGCAACCTTTCCAATATCTATGTTCAAGAGAGCGACTTTACCGGGGTCAATTTCGAGGGGGCCAAGCTTCAGCTTGCCTTCTTCCAGCGGGTCAAGATGAGTGGTGCCAACTTTAAGGACACCCATCTGACCCACGCCCGTCTCTATCTCAGTGATATTAGTGGTTCTGATTTTAGTGGATCCGATATTGCTGAAGGAGATCTGCAGGGTAGTGATTTTAGCCGATGCATCTTTGCCAACGTTAAACTTATTAACGTGATTATGCGCGATGCATTGGTAACAGACGCAAAATTTGAAAGCTGTGACATGCGTGGGGTTGATTTACGTAAAGTCAACCTGCATGATGCTACCTACACAGATATTCAATCTGAAGGTGCCATCTTTTACGGAAAGTCCCCTTGGGATAGTCAACTTTCCGATGAAAAGAATCTCAAGGAGAAATTGGTAACCTTCGATGGAGAGTAGGTGAGATTCCATGCAGGGTGATGCATCCAAGAATGATCAGCTTGAAGTTTTGAAACGGCGCGTGGCCTTTGAGGTCACGCGCCGTTCTATGTTTGAGGCTGAACTTCTTTTCCAACGTTTTTTAGATGCCGAATTAAATAAACTTGATGAAACTCTATGCGAAGCGTTTTTGAATCTGTTAGTGTATCCCGATGCAGATTTGTTGGATTGGATGGCAGGGATCAAAGAACCACCTGCTGAGGTGGATCGAGACCTGTTGGAGAGGGTAAACCGCCATTGGCCGAGCAAACGTGGTGCATCGTCCTAGGGGTGCGGTTTTTTTCGAAGTTTTTTGAGCGGAGATACCTTATATGAAGGTTGTACTGATGGGCCCCCCAGGGGCTGGTAAAGGCACACAGGCGCGTAAGATTTCCGAAAAATATGGCATCCCTCAACTCTCGACTGGCGATATGCTGCGTGCTGCAGTCGCTGCGGGGAGTGAGGTCGGGCTGAAAGCCAAAGCAGCCATGGAAAGTGGTTCTTTGGTAACCGATGAGATCGTACTCGGTATCATCAAAGACCGTACTGCAGAAGCCGACTGTGACAAAGGCTATCTATTGGACGGTTTCCCTCGGACCGTTGCCCAGGCTGAAGGTCTGGATGCAATGCTCTCAACACGTACTCAGAACCTCGACTTTGTGATCGATATTAAGGTCGAAGATGAGCCCCTGGTCAATCGTATTACAGGCCGTAGTACCTGTGGTGATTGTGGTGAGGGGTATCACGATGAGTTCAAACCACCTGCTAAAGCTGATGTGTGTGATAAGTGCTCAGGTACGTTGAAGCGTCGTGCCGATGACAATGCGGAAACAGTTCGCAATCGTCTGAGTGTTTACCATGAGCAAACTGCGCCGCTTATTGATTATTATGGCGCCAAAGGTTTGGTCAAAGGTGTTGATGGTATGCAGGATATGGCGAAGGTTCTGGATGACCTTTGCGCGATTCTTGGTTAAGTCAATAAAGTAGGCTCACCTGATCATGGATGGGCCTCTTTTTTGGGTGGTGTTGTCCGATAACCACTTTGCAGGTTGAGGATTCACGGCTTTCTGGGTTAGCCGTGGTGAAGTCTGCCACTATCAGCATGTAAAGCTGATCCAGCCAGTTGTTACTGGTTAGGTAACGAGCAGATGAGTTGGTTGCAATCAATCATACTGGCAGCGTGTCCATTTGCCAGAAAACGATCTTGTTCAGTACTTGGAGGAGGAAATAGATGGGTAATTTTAGTTCAATGGCCTTGGTTCTTTCGATTGTGGCCGGGGCGGCTGCAATCTACTGGGCTTGGCAGAAGCGGGCTTGGATTTTGGGCCTTTCTGCTGGTAACGAAAAAATGCAGGAAATCGCGGGTGCTATTGAAGAAGGTGCACAAGCGTATATGCGACGCCAGTATGAGACCATTGCCTATGTGGGCTTGGCGCTGTTTGCCGGTATTGCTGTAACCTTGGATTGGATGACTGCCATTGGTTTTGCCATTGGTGCGATCCTCTCTGGCTTAGCCGGTTTCTTTGGTATGAGCATCTCTGTTAAAGCCAACGTACGTACCGCTGAGGAAGCCCGTAAGGGACTGGATCAAGCGTTGCAGGTGGCTTTTAAGGGTGGTGCCATCACCGGTATGTTGGTTGTAGGTCTTGGTCTGCTGGGTGTGTCCCTATTTGTGGCATACCTGCTGAAGAGTGCCGACCCAACAACTACGATGTCTGCAGCACTGAAGCCTCTGATGGGTCTGGCTTTTGGTGGTTCCTTGATCTCCATCTTTGCCCGTCTTGGTGGTGGTATCTTCACCAAAGGTGCTGATGTTGGCGCAGACTTGGTTGGTAAAGTTGAAGCGGGTATCCCAGAAGATGATCCCCGTAACCCTGCCGTGATTGCAGATAACGTGGGTGACAACGTGGGTGACTGCGCCGGTATGGCCGCAGACTTGTTTGAAACCTACGCGGTGACCGTGGTTGCAACCATTCTGCTGGGTGCGTTGTTGATGCCAGCGTTTGGTAACGTGGTTATCTATCCGCTGATGTTGGGCGCGGCCTCTATTATTGGTTCCATTGTCGGTGTGGGGTTTGTTCGCTCCAAGCCTGGCATGACCAACGTAATGCCTGCACTGTACAAAGGTTTGGGCGTTGCTGCTGCGATCTCTGCGGTTCTGTTCCTGCCTATTACGGCTTGGTTGATGGAAGGTAACCCCTTAGGTCTCTCCATTACTAGCCTCTACCTTGCTGCTCTGATCGGGATCTTCCTGACCGGTGCTATGGTTGTGATCACTGAGTATTACACCAGTACTGAATGGTCCCCAGTACGTACCATTGCCAATGCTTCTGAAACAGGCCATGCGACCAACATCATCGCTGGTTTGGGTATCTCTATGAAGTCTACCGCAGCGCCTGTTCTTGCTGTGTGTGCTTCCATCTATGCTGCCTATGCTCTGTCTGGTCTGTACGGTATTGCTGTTGCAGCTACGGCCATGCTTTCCATGACCGGTATCATCGTTGCGTTGGATGCTTATGGTCCGATCACCGATAATGCAGGTGGTATTGCTGAGATGGCTGAGATGCCTGAAGAAGTTCGTGCCATTACCGATCCTCTGGATGCTGTTGGTAATACCACGAAGGCCGTAACCAAAGGTTATGCCATTGGTTCTGCTGGTCTGGCTGCTTTGGTTCTGTTTGCAGACTACACCCATGAGCTTTCACATTATGTGGAAGATATGAGCTTTGATCTTTCCAACCATATGGTGATCATTGGTCTGTTCATTGGTGGTTTGTTGCCTTACCTCTTTGCTGCCATGGGTATGGAAGCCGTGGGCCGTGCAGCCGGTAGTGTTGTGCTGGAGGTTCGTCGTCAGTTCCGTGAGATCCCTGGTATCATGGAAGGTACAGCCAAGCCTGACTACTCCCGTGCGGTGGATCTGTTGACCAAATCAGCCATTAAAGAGATGGTTATTCCTTCTCTGCTGCCTGTTTTGGCTCCCATCGTCGTTGGCCTGTTGCTTGGTCCTCAAGCCCTGGGTGGCGTACTCATGGGTACCATCATCACCGGTATCTTTGTTGCTATTTCCATGACCACAGGTGGTGGTGCATGGGATAACGCTAAAAAGTACATTGAAGATGGTAACTGTGGTGGTAAGAACTCTGAAGCACACAAAGCTTCTGTCACTGGTGACACCGTAGGCGACCCCTACAAAGACACTGCTGGCCCAGCTGTAAACCCAATGATCAAAATTGCTAATATCGTGGCACTGATGATCGTTGGTATGATTGCCTAATACAGGCTTTCAGTTGAAATGGAGAGGGCCACCCAACCGGGTGGCCCTTTTTTTTGTTCTAAAACTTAGCTAAATCTATAAGTATTGGGTGAGCGCAGGCGATCTGATCTTTGGCGCGCTTAGGGAGCTTGTGCCCTTTAAGTAGGGTTAAAAAAAGAATCCTTTTTTCCTTTAAGACATGAAAATAGGGGGACTCCCCGGAGGTTAAAACGACCCTGGAAGTGTCGACACCATGCTTCACTAAGATTGATGCATTCTTAGGGTAGCGCACGAATCGGTGTTCGCGCGGTTATTCATCTTGAAAGCAGAGTTCTGATTAATGCTTAGACAGGTATAACTCTCTATAACCAGTGTGGTACTGGTTGAGGCATAGCATAAAAAGAAGATCTTCTGGCTGTGTTCAACCCTCATGGTGTGTGTTGTTTCATACCCTTAATCAGAGATCGTTTAGGGTCGATAAACAGCCACCATAAGGTGCTGTGTTCGTTACCATCTTAAGTCTAAACCTGTAATGAACGATGTCACCTTAGATGCTTAAATCGATGGCGTAAAAGAGCATGGCAAAGAGTAGAAAGAGTCCTAAAAGAACCATGGAGATGGCAAAACCAAAAAAAGCGATCTGAACCATGCGAGGTGGTTGTGCCATATAATGCTCTTTTAAGTCACCTTGAGCCTCCAGGCGCTCAACCCACTGTGGATGCTCATGTTTGAGATGCTCCAGCGAAGTGGCACCATGGAAGATATGATCTTTTAATGGAAAAGCATGGGGGCGGTAGCTCTCGATAAAAAAGTGCACCACAAAGATATGCCCCATGGCCAGTATGGCTTCAATTTTATGAATCCACCGGGCTACATTCATGGTCCATCCAGGTAGTAGTTGCGCAGTTAATACCGTATCAAAAAGCATCATCCCTGTAGAACCCACAATGACAAGTCCCCACCAGACTGCCCAATAATCAAATTTTTGCCACCAAGTCCATCGGTCAAAAACAGGGTGTGGCGCTAAACCCACGACCCATTTTAAGTGGTGATAGAACGCACGAAAATCCTGCCAGCTCCATACCAAACTATCAGGTCCTGATAAGCTTTGAGCGTTGCTCTGTTTGATCCCCTTCAACAGATGGATAATATGAATGACAAAGGTGGCCATCAGTAATAGGCCAAAAAGCCGATGGATTTGTACGGCATTTTGGTAACCACCCAAAGGGCCGTTTAAAAGGTTACCCAGGTCGGTCTCTACATACATCCATGCGACCCCTGTGATGCTAAGTAGCATAAAGCAGATGACCAGTAGCGTGTGCAGGCCACGCTCAAAGGGAGAGAAACGGGCCATATGGGGACCCTTGGTTATCGGGGTAGGGGGCTGTGTTTGAGCGGCCTTGCGTTGTTTGATTTCACGCCACCACCAAGCTGCAATATAGGGCAAAAAGAGGGCAAATACCGATCCAGCTAAAAATAGCATGACCCAAGTTGACCAATAGAGTGCTGGAAAACTCTCTTGACTGGCTTGGCTCCAGGGGGGGCGCTCATGGATCACGTAGCTACCCATACCTGGACCTGCCCCCTCATGGCATTTGGCACACACCTGTTCATATCTGTGTGGGGCATATATGGCTGCGTTGGGGTTACGTATGCCTGCAATGGGTTTTGAGATATGACAATCGCGACAGATAAGTTGAGTGCGGGCATAGTGGAGATTATTTTGTTGTCCCTCGTGACAGGTGAGGCAGCGGCGAGCAGGTGTATAGCCCGAAACAGTGTCGTGAACATCCGGTTTTTTAGAGTGGAGCCGTTGAGGACCATGCCCAGGGCCCCAGGGGTGTAGATGTTGAAGATCTTGTTTGAGGGGGGTGAAAAAAAGTGCAGGGTCGTTGGGGTTGGCATCCTTGGCTTGAGCCGATGCGGTAAGTATAAATAGGCTATAAAGAGTAAAAAAGCCAATCATGTAGCCGATGGTGAAAGAGTGCTTTTTGATCATATCAACACCCATTTGCAAGGGGTAACTTTATGCGTTTGACTTCAACACAGCCGTAGAAGGCTTATGATGAAAAACCTCCACTACACCTAGCTTTGACAGTAGTGATAAGCATTGGTTTCTGAGTTGATGTATATGAGGGGTTCTCTCATAAAAAAAACATATATTCATTAGCCCGTTAGGCATTGTTTGAACCTTATTTTGAAAAAAAATGTATTTGGTTTCGAAAAAAAGCTTAAGGAACTGGGTTGGTCCCGACGATAAAAGAGATAAGGGAAGAGGGCTTGTTCATATCTACCTGCAAAACATAATAATAGTGCAGGGGGTCGCAACGTAGGAAGGGTCGACTCATGAGCCAGTCCTTTGTAATATCACTAAACAGGAGCCGTGCTGGTTCGGCAGAAGGTAAGATAGCCAGTAGTAACAAGCAGGAGTCTCGAAGAACCCGTGAAATGGGTATTCAGAAGGCGATGCAAGGAGAGTCTCAAACCTCTTCTAAGACCAAAGGGTTTGCCAACAAGGCCTACTCTTTATCCATCTCTTCAGGTGCACTTTCGCGGGGTCCTTGGTACCCCAAGCCTCAGTAGGCGGCGGTCCGCGGAGGATCGACGCAGAAGCGGCTGCGTCATGCCCTGGAGTGTTCGGCACTCCAGGGCCGTGACGTTGCGCCCAATCTCTTAAAACAACCTAAAAAATTAGCCTTGAAGGGCTTTCTTTACTTGTGCCAACAAAGCATCGGGATCAATGGGTTTACTCAGGTATCCCATCGCACCCAGCGCCATCCCCTTATCGATCTCTTCTTGTGCGGTATTCCCTGTGATAAAAATGACCGGAATAGACGCTGTCTCTGGATGAGCTTTTAGCTGTTCACACACTTCATATCCATCCATACCCGGCATCATAACATCCAGTAAAATAAGATCTGGATGAGGTGCTTTAGCTGCAATTTTAAGCGCTTTTTCACCGTTTAATGCCACTTTTACTTTATGGGCGGGCTTCAGTATGCCAGCCAGGACATCAATATTATCTGGGGTATCATCTACAGCCAGAATAATGGGAAGAACGTCATTCATTGTTACTTTTCCTTGGTTTGCTCTTCTAACAGTGAAAGATGCTGTAGGGCTTCTTTATACTGATACGATTCAATACAACGCCTCATATGCTGTAAAATTTGTGTATGAGGTTTCATTTCTGGTACTTGATCGCTTGCTTTAATCTGTTCCGCAGCTTCAGCGTCCTCATTTTCTAAGTCGTGACGAAGTTGTTCAAGCTGTTTTTACAGAGACACTTTATACTCAATTATGACAAGAAGATCTCTAGATGATAGATAATTTCCAGTACGATAAGTTTCGTCAAGGCTTTTTCAAAATCACACAGAGCGACAGTTCGTGTTATGGGGTTAAGATGGTCAAGAATCAGTTGATCCTCTCTCTGAGCGGTTAACCTCTCCAAAACTCGGCAGCTTCGGTATAGCCCCCCCCCCTCTAGCAGCTTTCGAAAATAGGTTTTTTGCACGCTAGGCTTTTGTTGTGCTGACCATGTAACTAATGTGTCCACAATAGGTTTGAGCGCTCACAACACCCGATTAAAAAGCCTCTTCAACGTTCAGTTGGGTTAGGAATGCCTGCTCGAATTTGTTGTACAACTTCTTGCACATGATGTGCCCCAATCTTAGCTGATACCCCTTTTAATGTATGGGCCATACGGGTTGCAGCATTTGGGTCTTGTTCATGGGCATATCGATACTGTTTCTTAAACCAGGGTTGGGTATGATATTTCTTGCGCAGAAATTTGATAGGGAGTGACTTGTTGTTCTGGGTTGTTGCCAGCCCTGCCGTTGTATCCAACCCATGCCATTCTGGCCGTGTTATCTGGCTTGCTATTACCAGCTTGGTTAGCTGGGATAGGAGGTCCTGAAGAGGTTTGTGGGGTTAGCGACTTGGGCATAATGGTGAACATATCGACCAAATGAATAGGTTTAGCTATGAGATTATGTGTGTCGCCGTTAATGGTTTTTTCACGATTAATTGAGGAATAGAGACACTGATTTTCTAAACTTTATAGGTTTTTTTGAAGCTTGGTAGGTTTTGGTGACCCATTGCCGGTGTCGATTACAGGGAGGGGTGTTGGATAATTTGACGGGGATACCAAACAATAGCCTGAACGGGAAGTGTTCATAACCGGGCTAGCAAAGGCGGCATAATTGCACGTTGTTTAACGTAAACCATGGGACTCGGCGAAAGGGTGGCTGCCTAAGGGGAGATCCAAAAATATGGATGCATATAAGCAGCTTAATCAGCCATGGTGTACGGTCTATCATCGTTCAATGTGATCTATAGATGATGTAAAGGCTTGAACCAAAAGGTGTGATGAAGGTTTTTTGCAAAAAAGATATCAGGATCAGGTGTTTAAAAGGGCATCCAATAGGCGTTGTTTGGTGATGGGTTTGGTTAGGTGGTTATTACAGCCCATCTTTAAACTCTTTTGCACATCTTTATCAAGGGCATGGGCTGTCAGTGCTAAAATGGGCATTGCGCTACGGTTGCTCTGTTTTTCCCATTTTCGAATCTCCTGAGTTGCTTGATAGCCATCCATAACCGGCATTTGAATATCCATTAAAACCAGATCAAACGCCCCCGTTTTAACCGCATCTACAGCTTGGGCGCCATCTCCGACAATGGTTAGTTTATGGGGCGTTTTACGCAGAAAAATATCCACCAAGAGGGCATTCTCTTTATTATCTTCTGCATAAAGAATGTTCCTGGCCGTGTGTGGGCTTGATTGAACCGAATGATGGATTTCAGCCGAGGAAGAAAGTGGAGAGAGCTGGTGGGGCTCTGTTTGAGGCAGGGTTATGGTAAACATTGAGCCCGAACCAGGGGTGCTCTCTAATTGAAGCGTACCATCCATGGCATCAAGTAACCGTTTGACGATGCTTAAACCGATTCCAGAACCACCATAGAGTCGGGTAAATGAAGCATCACCCTGCACAAAGGGTTCAAAAATATGTTCATGCTGATGGGGAGCTATACCAATACCGGTATCACGAATACTTAACTTTAGGGTGTTGAAAGGGGGGCTATGTCTAGGAACGGAGAGCTCTACTTCACCATCAGGTGTAAATTTAATCGCATTCCCCAGTAGGTGCAACAGGATCTGCCGTAGTCGTTTTAAATCACCATACACATTTTGTTTCATCCTGTTAGAAGGGGGGAAAATAAGTGTTAACCCCTTCTGTTCAGCCTGTTGTTGGAGCGTGTGGTGAATGCTTAGCAGTAGATCCTCTAAGTTGAATGAGTCATGGGAGATCACAGGGTTGTGATGGTGGCTTAAGCTTAGATCCAGAATATCATCAATCAGGGCAAGCAGGGCTGCCCCGGACTGTTCCTGAATGACCAGAAGTTCACTTTGTTCCTGTGTTGTCTGGGTTTTTCTTAAGAGTTCATTAGTCCCCAAAATGGCATTCATAGGGGTGCGTAGTTCATGGCTCATGATGCCTAAAAAACTATCCTTAACACGATTTCCTGCCTCGGCTGCATCTTTTGCCTGAATAAGGTGTTGTTCCCGGCGTTTTTCATGAATAAGCGCAGCCAAGGTTTGGGTGATGGTGTGTATGACACTCTCCTCTTCAGGAAAAGGTTTGTGTCCACGTTTCAGATAAAGATTCAAAACCCCTAAAAGATCATCTTGATAAAGAATGGGTGCGCAGTAGTGCCCATAATCGGACATGCCCCTATACTCTGTTTCTTGGGCTTGATCCACATGTTGGCGAAAAAGAAGGGTGCGTTGCTGGGCGGCTTGCCCACAAAGGCAGTGCCCAAGCTCAAGTTCAGAACACTGTTCCTGCAATTTCTTTTCAAGGTTTAGGTGTGCTGCCAAATGTAGCTTTTGATCCTGGGGGTCAAAAAGGAAAATGGCCCCTCTTTGTTGTACCTTTAACCAGGGTAAGCTGAAAATAATAGAGAGGGCTTTGCGCAGCTGTTTTTTAAGGGAGAGCGGATCTAAAGCTGTTTCTAACAGTGAACTGATAATAATACGGGTGTAATAGGCTCGTTGGGTCTCATCTTCTAGCTCTTTTCGGTCGGTTATATCATGAGCTGTACCTAAGATCTGCACCGGCTGTCCGTGACGGTTGGTTATGACCTCTCCCACTTCGTGTAAAGTGCGTACCGTACCATCGGGCTGGATAATACGGTGTTCAATGGTATAGGGCACATCTGGATTTTGAATTGCTCTGTCCACCGCCAATTTAATGGATTGCCGATCATCTGGATGAACATGCCTTAAAAAAAGTCGATTACTGGCCTTCTGTTGTTGAGGATCTAACCCAAAAAGCTGATAAACACCATCAGACCAATAGAGCGTATTACTCTTAATCGACCACTCCCAGTGGCCCGTTTTGGCCACAGATTGAGCGCGATCGAGAATTTTTTGGTGGCTTTGCAGGTCTTGGGTCAAGCTCTGAAAGCGGTATTCTATTTTTCGACTGAACCTGTTGAAAAATAGAATGAGTAACGCCATGAGGAGTAAAAAGGTACCAAACACCGCCATAAGGTGAATCTGATTACGATTGCGTGCAGAGGTATCATCTGTGCTGGCCACAATAATGCCTACTTGGCTATTGCTGGAGTCATACACGGGAAATTTAATAAAGACATGGTGCTGCCCATGGCTAAAAAGGTCCCATATCGAAGCAGAGTATTCTTGATTGGTTTCTATAAATGACAAAATATCATCCGGTGGGTTTTGCTGAGGTTCCCCCGTATAAACCATATCACTGAGCTTAGACCATTGACCATCGCGGTGCATCATCTGCATCCCTTTAAGCCAGGAGTCTTGATCTAGGAACCTTTTGTAAATGTAGGCGTAGTAGTCAAACGGCAGTAGGTGTCCATGTGTTTTTAAAAGATGGTTAAGCTCTTTTCCCATCTCTAAATAGCCAATAATTTTTCCATTATGTTGCCAGGGCACCACCACGCGTAAGGTCAGTGTGCCTAAGGGGCCTAACTCGATACCATGGCTTACACGTCTGAGTTTAATTGCTTGTTGTAAGGTAAAACGTTGTATTGGGTCACCGTAGCGGTCAGGTTTATGTGCCCGAAATAGATTAATACCTTCAGGCGTATGAAAATAAAAATGTGTAATACCCAGGTGGGTCTGGAGCTGTTGATAAATGGGCACAACTTTTTGTTCTAAATGATGCCGATCTTGCTGCATGGTCAGATATATAAAAGCTGGGTTTTGCATAAAATTACGCATGACCCGCTCATAGAGAATGACCTCATTATCGATGGATTTAGTGACATGAGATTGGAACGTGGAGACCACGCGATCTTGTTCAGCTTGGGTATGGTCCCAATAGAGTAAAAAAACAGAAAGAAAAAAAATCAGCGAGAAAAGCCCAATTGCCAGCAACAGCATCCCTACAATGGGGCGCCGTATCTCTAGTTTGATCGTGCTCTGGGGTTCGGTGGGCATCTATAATCAGCCTACTATTGCAGGGGTGAATACGGATTCTTATACGCATAAATACCTGTTTTATGCGATGGTTAGGGCTGTTATCTCGATGGTTATCATTCTAAACTGTGTCAAACAAGTTGTCTTATAAAAACAATCCTGTGATACCTGGTTCGTTATTCTTACTGGTCATTTATCAGGCTGCTAAGATGGTATCTATGCGGGTATCCATTCAAAATCACCCAACTGTATGCTTAACTTTACCGAGAGTCCGTTGACAGCGTAGGGGTTGGATCTTAGATTGGGATGTTTATACCGCTGTTACTGCAATGTGCTCTTTGATGAAGTTTGGCTTCTTTATTATGGAGCGCATTCGGTTATAAGAAGTTTCGACTGAGTATGAATGGGTCTGTTATGGAAGAGTTTCATCGCATCAAACGCCTGCCTCCTTATGTATTTTCAGTGGTTAATGATCTGAAATACAAAGCACGTAATCGTGGGGAGGATATTATCGACTTTGGTATGGGTAATCCGGATCAACCCACGCCTAAGCATATTACCGATAAGTTGGTTGAGGCGGTACGTGATGGACGTAACCATCGTTACTCACTCTCTAGAGGTATCGGCGGGCTGCGCAAAGCGGTTTGTGCCTATTATAAACGACGTTTTAATGTCGACCTGGATCCTGAGACAGAGTCGATTGTTACCATTGGTTCCAAAGAGGGGCTCTCATCTTTGGCCATGGCTATTACCGAGCCAGGTATGAATGTGATTGTACCTAGCCCGACGTACCCCATTCATGAGTACAGTTTTTTAATCGCTGGAGCACATATTCAGCGCGTTAAAATTAGTCGAGACAATGATTTTTTTGAGGATATGAAAGAGGCTGTGCGTAATCACTGGCCTAATCCTCAGGTTCTGGTGGTGAACTTTCCGTCCAATCCAACCGCGCAGGTGGTGGACTTGGCGTTTTATCAGAAGATTATCGATTTTGCCAAAGAGCATAATATCTGGGTAATCTCTGATGTTGCCTATGCCGAAATCTGTTTTGATGATTATAAGGCACCCTCTATCCTACAGATCCCAGGTGCCAAGGATATTGCCGTTGAGTTCTACTCCTTATCAAAGACCTATAATATGCCGGGATGGCGTGTCGGTTTCTGTTTAGGGAACCCTCACTTGATCAAGGCGCTCTCACGGATTAAATCTTATCTGGATTATGGCATGTTCCAACCGATTCAGATTGCCGCAACAGTGGCGCTGAATGGACCTCAGGAGTGTGTGACCAAGATTAATGAGATGTACTGCCAGCGTCGTAATGTCTTGATTGATGGTTTGGATCGGGCAGGGTGGCAGATTGAACGTCCTAAGGCATCCATGTTTGTCTGGGCAGAAATTCCCGATGAGTTTAAGGCCATGGGTTCTCTTGAGTTCTCCAAGCTGTTACTCAAAGAGGCCAAGGTGGCGGTAAGCCCTGGTGTGGGCTTTGGGGTTTATGGGGATGAACATGTACGTATTGCACTCATTGAAAATGAACATCGAACCCGTCAGGCACTGCGTAGTATGCGGCGTTTCCTAAGTGCTGGTTCTGATGTAGCTGGTGATTGATCCACAAACCGTTTTGAACACAACGGTCTATAGAAATAAGACATCCTTACCAAAGAGGTGAACAGGTGAAAGCTTTGCGCGTAGGCGTTATGGGATTCGGCACAGTAGGCCGAGGTGTGGTACGTATGTTGTTGGATCATGCCGATCTACTGGCTGCCCGTACGGGATGTGCAGTGACGTTAAGCTGTATTGCCGATCGTAACCTGGAAGCAGATCGTGGTGTAGAATTACCCGCCAATGTTACCATGGTTGATGATGCTGAAAAGCTGATCCAGTCAGATGATGTCGATGTGATCTGTGAGTTAATTGGTGGTACCGGTATTGCCAAAGATCTGGTCTTGAAAGCGCTCAATCATGGCAAGCATGTGGTCACAGCCAACAAGGCACTTATCGCAACCCATGGTAATGAGTTGATCGCTGCTGCAGATGCCAACAGTGTTGAGCTGATGTTTGAGGCTTCAACAGCTGGCACTATTCCGATCATTAAGGCCATGCGTGAAGCTCTGGCGGGTAATGAGACTACCGAGATCTACGGTATTTTGAACGGTACCTGTAACTACATTCTCACAGAGATGCGTGAGAAAGGGTTGCCATTTGATTCTGTGTTAGCAGATGCCCAAGAAAAAGGTTATGCAGAAGCTGACCCTACCTTTGATGTTGAAGGTATTGATGCGGCACATAAACTGACTATTCTGGCCTCCATTGCCTTTGGTATGCCTCTCTCGTTTGATTCTGTCTCGGTTGAGGGTATCCGTCATGTCTCTGATGTCGATATTGCTTGGGCGACGGAGATGGGATACCGCATCAAGCTGCTTGGTATTGCCAAACGTCGGGATGGCAAAGTAGAAATGCGCGTTCAACCTTCCCTGGTAGATGCCAGCAGTATGTTGGGAGCTGTAGAGGGGGTCTTCAACGCTGTCTTTGTAAACAGCGATTTTGCTGATGCGACCATGTATTACGGACGTGGCGCGGGTGAAGATCCTACCGCCAGTGCGGTGGTATCTGATCTGGTTGATATTGCCCGCAATATTCAGTCTGGCGCCAAAATGCCCCGTATCTATCCTTTGGGGCAACCGACGGATCAGCTGAAGATGCCACCCATGTGCCCGGTTGAGGAGATGCAAGGCGCCTACTATCTGCGCCTTTCTGTTCTGGATCAGCCGGGTGTTTTGGCTGAGATTACCGCCGTTCTCAAAGAGCACTCGGTTTCTATTGATGCCATTGTGCAAAAAGAGCGTTCACCCGTCGATCACGTTCCGTTGGTTATGGTGACCCATGAAGTCTCAGAGAAGCAGATTCTAGATTCTCTGCAGGCCATTGAAAAACTTGATTCAGTGAGTGATCAGCCACGCTTTATCAGGATTGAGAATCTGGAAGGTTAATGGTGGTGCTCACAGCTAAACGGTTTTAATGCATAAGGGGGGAGCTCTGTAGGGGGCTCCCCTTTTGTGTGAAAAGTGAGGGATCAGGTTGGGTGTACATGGACCTGGCGCTGGTTTTATCACCTTAAAATAGGGGTTGAATGAGGCTGTTGTAGGGTGTGTAAGGCCTTGTTCTATGCCTGTCTGGTTTTTTTTAGTCTTAAGCTAGGGTGATGTGGTCAGCGCTGGTGTGGACGGACATAGGCCATATGTTCAGTTGCAAACACCCGTGTATGTCAGTGTCGTCGATACCTTTTTTATAACACTGGACTTGCTTTTTTGCGCCATGCGCCATTGCGAATCTTTTTTGGCAACTCCTTGAGTGATGGGAAACAAACGTGGCTTTGGTACTTGTAATTGATGGTCTGAGTGCACCTGAAGATGCACCTTGGGCTTCCTGGCTGCCTAATCTGCATCGTTTATCTCAGATGGGTAAAAAAGGGACTGTAACGGTTGAGCGCGAGTGTTATTTACCGGAATCTTTAGTGCCATGGATGGACCGATTGGGTATTCCCTATGGTGATTTGCCACCTTCAACGGGTTGGTTTAGTGCCTATCAAGCAAGGGTGGCCGAGCCTGGGCAGGGGAGCTGGTGCCATTTAGGCTTTACCCATCTGTTTAGGAAGCAGGATGAGCTCCGTTTTGTCTCACCTTCCCGTACCGGGCAAAGCCGAGATGAGATTCAGGAAATTGGACAGCAGTTAACCTCCTTTCTTAGCCATGATGGCTGGTCTGTCTGTCATCAAGATAGTGAAGGTTTGGTTATTCATTCTGAGACCGTTTGGGAAACGCAATCTCTATCCATGCGTGTGGTTGAGGGGGCGTCTGCCCAAGAGATTCTGCCTACAGGGGAAGATGGCAAACGGTTGCAGGACTTTACCATGACACTACAACTGGCCTTAGCCCGAAATACGGTGAATGAAACCCGTAAAGAAGCCAAGCGTTTGGTGCTTAACACCCCGTGGTTTTGGGGGATGGGGGGCTCGCCAGATGCACCGGAGGATAAGCGCTGGAAAGGTACATGGCTCCTTTCCAGTGATGCAGCTGTATTGGGTATGGGCAAGTGGTGTGACTGGCAAACGAAGGTGATGCCCGAAGATGAAAGTAACTGGCGGTGGGATCAGGAGCTAGAGCCTTATCTGGATATGGCGCAACGTGAAGATGTGGTTTTGCATCTTCAAGGGCCTGCGATCTACGCCCGCCATGGCATGAAAGAGGATCGTAACAAACTGCTTGCATTGTGGGACCGTACACATTTTGTCGCGCTTGAAGCGCAGCTTGCAAAAAAAAAGGTGGGTCTCGTTGTGATTGAGGGTTTTCCACTGGAAGAACAGGGTATTGGTACCCTTTCAGATGAAGCCATTTGGTTTCATGCACCCGCTGCTAAATTGATGAAGCCAACCCGCTTTTGGCAAAAGATCCTGGGCACTAACCCAAAGAGTATTCCTATGAGCTGGACCAAACTACGTCAGGAGTGGCGTTAATGCCTGCACCTGAAAAACAATCTGTTTCCGGTAAATTGTGGTCACTGCGTTGTCAGCCTGATGAAAGCCATAATAAGGTGATTGGTACATTGGGGCTTTCTCACTATCTTTCCCCTCTTTTGGCCAGTCGTCAGCTCTGTGCAACAGGTGAGACACGGCAGTTCCTTGAACCTCGCCTTAAAGATCTTGCTGATCCTTATGATCTATTGGATATGCAGCCTGCGATAGAGCGGTTGGTCACAGCACTGGAGCAGGATGAGAAGATTGCTGTTTTTGGTGATTATGATGTGGATGGTGCAACGTCATCAGCCCTACTCATGCGCTATTTTCATGATCTTGGGGTCTCCCTACGTATCTATATTCCTAACCGTTTGACAGAAGGTTATGGCCCCAGTGCAGGCGCGATGCAGACTCTAGCGGCAGAAGGGGTAAAGCTTGTCATTACGGTTGATTGTGGCATTACCGCCTTTGAACCGGTGGAAGCCGCCAAAGCTGAGGGGGTAGATGTCATCATCACGGACCATCACCAAGCCCGTGAACAGCTGCCAGAAGCACTGGCTGTGATTAACCCTAATAGACAGGATGAACCGTTCCCTTACAAGGAGCTGGCAGGTGTTGGGGTGGCGTTCTATCTGGTGATGGCCCTGAACCGAAAACTGCGTGAAATGGGTTGGTTTAATCATGACCGCACTGAACCCCAACTTAAGCCGCTATTAGACCTGGTTGCGGTTGGCACCGTCGCGGATGTTGCGGGTATGCGGGGGTTAAATCGTGCGCTGGTTACCTCAGGCTTAAAGGTGCTCTCTTCACGCAGTAACCCAGGTTTGGCGGCGTTGATGCAGGTGGTCGGTATTCGTGAAGATGTCAAAACCCTAACCAGCACCCATATTGGGTTCCAGTTAGGCCCTCGTTTAAATGCGGGTGGCCGCCTTGGTCAAGGTGAGTTGGGGTATCAGCTGTTATCGTCACGCGATACGGCTCAAGCCTTTACCATTGCTGAAACATTGGACGCCTCTAACAAAGAACGTCAAGATATTGAGCGGGGCATTCTTAAACAGGCCATGGATCTTGTAGAGCAAGAGAAACAGCCTGAACAACGACGTGGTCTGGTTGCCGCTGGTGAAGGGTGGCACCCCGGTGTGATTGGGATTGTCGCTTCCCGTATGTGCGATAAACACAGCAAACCTGCCATTGTTATTGCCATTGATCCTGAAACAGGAGTCGGCAAAGCCTCAGGTCGTTCCATCCCAGGTATTAATCTATTAGCTGCCATTGAGTCAGCCTCGGAGTATTTAGAGCATTTTGGGGGCCACAAAGTGGCTGCTGGTTTGACCATTAAGCGAGAAAATATTCCAGCCTTTATGGAGGCTTTTGAAGCACACCTCACAACACACTATCAAGCATCGGCCTTTTTCCCACGTTTGACGGTGGATGCGCAGTTACCTCTGGATGAGCTGGATTTTTCGGTGGCACGCCAAATACAATCCTTTAGTCCGTTTGGGCCAGGGAACCCCGAACCCATCTTTATTCTTCCGCGGGTTTCACTGCGGGGTATCAAAGTCCTTAAAGAACGTCACTTGGCGATGACGATTGTCTGTCCCCGCACCCATCAGCAAGTTGAGTCTATTGGGTTTCGTATGGCACCAGGCCCTATTGTGGATGCTGTACAAGCGGGTGATGTGGCGTTATGGGATGTTGCGGGCAAGTTGACCATTGAGACTTGGCGGGGTAGAGAAAAAATTAAAATGCAGCTTAGCGATATACGTGTCGCTGTATAGGTAAATAAAGCTAAAGGGGTGGCCACTTGCGCGTAAAGAGCCCTGTTAAGGCCCTATTTCTCTTTACGCTGTGGAACATGCAAGACTGTTATGATGCCCTTATTGTTCTTCCAACAAAGGTCAGCCTGTTATGTCTGTTTGCTATGGATGGGATCTCTGTAGCTATGATGTATACGCAAAAAGTCGTCGTACATGATCTTCCTGTTGACTCTTTAGATCTGCGTTCTCAGGCCAATCAAAGCTATCCCTTGTTCGATCTGAATTAGGGTTGCATTTATTGTGGCTCGATATGTTAGGTCTGGTGGTTGAAAACAGTGTTTTTATGTTCTGGTCATGGCCCTAAATGGTAAGCGCGCAAAAAAAAAAGGCCGACAACGTGTCGGCCTTTTTTTTGTATGCTTTACCGAAGATTAAGCTTCGCTGGTCTCTTCTGTTTTCTTGACGGATTTACTGTCGGAATTCTCATCATCATTTTCAATTTTGATGGCCAGTTCATTGGCTGCCTCAACCGCGGAAACATGTACAGAACCACCACTGACTAATTTACCAAACAGCAGTTCGTCTGAAAGAGGTTTACGAAGTTCCTGCTGAATGGTGCGCTCCATGGGTCGTGCCCCATGTTTTTTATCATAGCCTTTTTTGGCCAACATATGACGCGCTGAATCATCCACAAACAGTGAGACCCCTTTTTCCTCCAGCTGCGCTTCCAGGCGAACCAGGAATTTGTCAACAACCCGAAGAATGGTCCCTTCATCCAAGTGAATAAAGGGAATGATGGCATCTAAACGGTTGCGAAACTCTGGTGCAAATGTCTGGTTGATGATTTTCATATCATCACCTGCATGGGTTTGGGTTACAAACCCAACAGAGGCACGCTCTAAGTCTGTCGCACCCGCATTGGTGGTCATAATCAAAACCACATTCCGGAAGTCTGCTTGACGGCCGTTGTTATCGGTCAGTTTGCCGTGATCCATCACCTGCAGCAAAATGTTGAAGACATCTGGGTGGGCTTTTTCAATTTCATCCAGTAACAGTACGGCATGAGGGTTCTTGGTAACAGCGTCCGTAAGCAAACCACCTTGCTCAAAACCCACATAGCCTGGAGGGGCCCCGATCAGCCGGGAGACAGCATGGCGCTCCATGTATTCCGACATATCAAAGCGTATGAGTTCAACCCCCATCTCTGTGGCCAGAAGGCGGGCCAGTTCTGTCTTACCAACACCAGTTGGACCAGCAAACAGAAAGCTGCCAATGGGTTTTTCAGGGTTACCCAGGCCTGAACGGCTGAGTTTAATCGCCTCACAGGTTTTATCTACCGCACTATCCTGCCCAAACAATGAGAGACGTAGATTTTTATCCAAATTCATCAAAACCTGGCGGTCATCTTTACTCACTGAGCGGGTAGGGATGCGTGCCATCAAAGCTACAACCTGTTCAATCTCTTTAACGCCAATGGACTTCTTGCGTTTAGAGCTGGGTAGTAGCTGACTGGCCGCGCCTGCTTCATCAATCACATCGATGGCTGAATCTGGATGTTTACGATCATTGATGTGTCGTGCGGAGAGTTCAGCTGCAATCTGTAGGGCTTGTTGGGTAAAACGAATACCGTGGTGGTCCTCAAAACGTGGCTTAAGACCCTTAAGAATTTTAATGGTCTCAGACAAGGAGGGCTCTAGGATATCAACCTTTTGGAAGCGGCGGGCAAGGGCACGATCCTGCTCAAAGATGGTGCGATACTCATCAAAGGTTGTGGAGCCTATACAGCGAAGTTCACCATTTTGTAGCATGGGTTTGAGCAAGTTAGAGGCATCCATGGTGCTTCCACTGGTGGCACCGGCGCCAATAACTGTATGGATTTCATCAATAAACAGGATAGATTTAGCTCTTTCCTTTAGGGCTTTAAGTACATTTTTTAGGCGGGATTCAAAATCCCCCCGGTATTTGGTACCTGCCAAAAGGCTACCCATATCGAGTGAGAAAACTTCAGCATCTGCTAAAATTTCCGGCACTTCACCACTAACAATCTTTAAGGCCAACCCTTCAGCCAAGTGGGTTTTGCCCACACCGGCATCCCCGACATAGAGAGGGTTGTTTTTACGGCGACGGCAGAGGATTTGAAGCGTACGCTTGATCTCATTTTCACGGCCAATCAGCGGATCAATTTTTCCTGCTTCCGCACGCTCATTCAAGTTAACCGTATATGCTTCCAGCGGATCAGCTTTATCTTTTCCACCACCACTGGCTGATGCACTTTCACTACTATGTTCATGCTCATGCTCACCATCTCCGCCAATACCTTCGGCTTCACCACCATGGGAGATCATGGACTGAACATCCAGTTTGTTGATGTTCTGTTTGGCCAGAAAATAGACGGCGTGGGCATCTTTTTCGTTGAACATAGCGACCAGTACATAGGCGCCAGTCACCATATCACGTCCAGAGGATTGAACCTGCTGAACAGCCCTTTGTATGACCCGTTGGAAGGCAATGGTTGGGGTAATATCGGCGATGGAGGGCGTACTATCACCAGATAGAGGGATATGTTGTTCAAGGTGGTCTGTCAGTTCCAAGCTAAGTTGCTGCATGTCACAGCCGCATGGAATGAGAATATCCACCACCTCAGGGTTATCCAAAAGGGCTAAAAGCAAATGCTCTAGGGTGGCGAACTGGTGCCGCCGTTCATGAGCAAGCTGTAAAGCTTTGTTGAGGGAGGTTTCCAGATGTTTGCTAATCATAAGACATCCCCTGTATAAGCCAATCCTGTCCGTAGGATGGCATCAAGTAAGTGGGGGGGTATGGCGTAGGCGGCTGTTACGAGACAGCCTGCATACGTGGAGGATGGTCAGATGTTAAGCCGCGCTGTTCTGGTGGACCAGAATCAATTGGGTTCCATGCGGCATTTCAGCGGGTGACCGTTGGTCCGGGCTTGCTGATGCACTTGGGCCACCTTGGTCTCTGCAATCTCCCTGGGGAACGTCCCACAAATCCCCACCCCCTCATGATGGATGTGCAACATAATCTGCGTAGCCTCTTCCGATGTCTTGCGGAAGAGGTGCATCAGTAGCTCCACCACGAATTCCATTGGCGTAAAGTCGTCATTAAGTAAGACGACGCGGTACATGGGAGGTTCCCGAACTTCCACATCCGAATGTACGGCTACGGATGTATCATGGTCAAAATCGTGATCACTCATGGTTGGTTCTACTAACTTTCCCATCTCTTTTACGCCACTCCATTCAAAAGCGCCTCTCTAGTGGTTCCGGCTCCGTCCATTCACCCGGACCGTATAGCGCGAAAGGGCTCAGCCTAGAGAGTAAAAGAGCTTTTCCTATTTGTAAACCTTAAGGGGTGAAAAGTTTGATGGAAAAAAGGGGGCATGTGCATTTGTTAGAATATTGAGACCGTGGGGTGGGCTCTTAGTGTTCATGATCTAAAGGTTTTCTTGATGAGGGCTTGTATACATTTGGTTGAAGGTTGCCTATAGATCGAGAAATTAAAAGAAAAGCGCCCCCCACTAAGGAGGAGCGCTTACTCTATTCACGCTTATTTCTACAAGTCATGGCCTTTCAGGATCAGGATTTTTCACTCTCTCCCCAGCCTTGATTGACATGCATTTTTGGATTGTAAAAGGCTTTTTCGGGGGGCATTTTTCGTCCAGCCATACCAGGTTTGGGCTTTTCTGGCTCAGGGGCATCAAGGCCTGTCTTGGCGGCGTCCATAAAAAACTGACAGACCTGCTCATGGGTGAGCATGCCATCCAGTATGGCCTGACTAAGAGGTGCATAGCCTGTGGCGCCCAAGATCTTTTGTTCACTGCACTCAACAAACCCCTGTCCAACCATCTTCTTTTTAGGGTCTGTACTACCTTCACGAATTTCAACCCGAAATTTAGCAATACCCTTGCCGGCCTGTTCTGGGTAAACCCAACCGTGCAGATGCACACTAATGGCCAGACGTGGGACATCATCATAACCTTCGTAGACCGAATCCATCACTGTGGTCTTATAGTCAAAGTAGATTTCCATGGTTACTCTCTTGCTGGAACATGGTGTCCACCTCTTTCCACACCCGCTGAGAACAGATCAGCTTGGCGACTGTGTAGGAAAGGTAGGGACGTACACGGTACGGATGATAGAGCTTGAAAAGTACCGATAAATAGCTCTGTTAAGCGCTGTTCATGCATAGGTTTGCTCAAGCATACCTGGATGCAGCAAAGGTGATCTTTAAGGGGAAATCTATAAGATCTGCCCTGTCACACAAAGCTTATGGCTTTTGCGCCGCTTGTATAAGTGCTTGCGCATTTTCGCGGGCTGAATCTGTAATGGTATCTCCGGCCAGCATTCGGGCAAGCTCCTCTATGCGTTCTTGATCGTTCAGATAAACCATTTGCGTATGGGTGCGCCCTTTTTCTGAGATTTTTTCTACCCGGTAGTGTCGGTGACCGTATGCAGCAACCTGGGGTAGGTGGGTAATGGAAAAAACTTGTCGCTCAGCTGCAGATACACGGTCCAGCTTTGACCCAATGGCAGCAGCTACACGACCGCCAACCCCCACATCCACCTCATCAAAAATAAGCGTGGGCACCGTTACGGCATCGGCTAATACGGTCTTAAGAGCCAACATTAAACGCGCAAGTTCCCCACCAGAAGCAACTTGTCTTAGTGGCTTAAGGGGCTCCCCTGGGTTGGCGCTGACCAAAAACTCAGCCTCTTCCATGCCACGGCTGTGAATTTCATCCGGTGGGCGAGGGGTTAATGAGACAGCAAAGCGGGTACCTGTCATATACAGATCCTTCAGCTGTTTTTCCACCTCACGGGCTAGGGTGTCCGATGCTCGTCGTCTGGCTTTGCTCAGTTTGGCGGCCTCTTTATGGTAGATCTGCTCCGCCGCTGCTACATCACTTAGAAGAGTCGCTTCCCCTTCATCCAGACTATCCAGGGTATCCAGCTCTTCTCGCCATTGATTGGCCAGCTCTTCTAACTCATCGGGCTCCCGGCGGTGTTTCCGTGCGACCCGTTGAATGGTATCTAGCCGCTCTTCCAGTTCTTGCAAGGCCAGTGGGTCTGTTTCTAAACTACTTTCATAGTGGCGAACGCGCTCGGCGGCATCTTCCAGCTCATACTGGGCAGAACGAATGGCTTGGGCAACAGCCTCAAGCTCGGTATCCATACGTACGGCACCCTCAAGAACATTGGCGGCCCCTCCAGTGGTACTAATGGCGGAATATTCAGATTCCGAGAGCATCTGCAAAGCCCCATGTGCGGCTTCGGCCAAACGTCCGGCATGAGCCAAGCGGGTACGTCGATGCTCTAACGCTTCTGACTCGCCAGGACGAACCGCAGCAGTTTCCAGCTCTTCCAGTTGAAAAGAGAGGAACGCTCTTCGTTCAGAGGCATCACGCCCTTTTTCACGGAGTAAGGCCAGTGCTTTGTGTGCTTCATGCCATGTGCGGTGATGCTTTTTTACCGTATGGGCAAGTTTGAGATGTTCCCCAAACGCATCGAGAATATCCAAATGGCTGCGTGGGTGCACCAGAGATTGGTGATCATGTTGACCATGGATATCCACCAACAAGTTACCCAACTCCCCTAAGGTCGCAACGGGCACGGGGGTTTCATTAATGTATGCCTTTCCGCGCCCTTTATGGCTGATGACCCGGCGTAGATAGACCCCGTCTTCATCTCGGTCTAAATCTCTGGCTTGCAACCAATCCCACGCTGGATGTCCGGCTGGGGGGGTAAAGTGTCCGGAGACCATAGCCCGTTCAGAGCCTGCTCGGATAAGCCCTAAATCAGCCCGTTCCCCAAGGATAAGACCTAAGGAGTCCAGCACGATGGATTTACCCGCACCAGTCTCACCGGTAATTACCGAAAGCCCAGCATTGAACTCTAGTTCCAGTCGTTCGATTAGGGCAATGTGTTCAATGGTTAATTGACGAAGCATGGTTTACCGATCATCTGCAGGGCGCAAGGAGAGATCTCGTGGGGTCCCGACGGTTTCTGCCCAGTGCAATTTTTTACGTAAAATATCGTAATAGTTACGTTCAGGGGAGTGAATAACCCGCAAAGCCCGGTCTGATTTTCGGATCACAATTTCATCACCATCCAGCAGATCCACACCCGTTTGGCCATCCAGCGTTAGCAAGCGGTCGGGCTCATCCTGGGTTAAGCGAAAACTGATTTGTCCATCCCCTGGTACAGCGATGGGTCGGTTGGTCAATGTATGTGGGCAGATTGGGTTGATAATGATGGTATCCAGGCTGGGGTGGATAATAGGCCCACCTGCCGATAGGGAGTATCCTGTTGACCCCGTGGGGGTGGCAACAATAAGGCCATCGGCTCGGCTGGTAAACACATGTTGACCATTGATGGAAACTTGGAACTCCATCATCCGTGCCAGATGCCCTTTATGGGCAACCACATCATTGAGCACATGGTGGCTGAGTACTTCGCCACTCTTACGGCGGACGTATGCCGTGAGCATCATGCGATCTTCGACACGATAGTGGCCAGCAAATACCTCGTTTAGATTATCATACATCTCGTCATGGCTAACCTCGGTAAGAAAACCAAGGCGACCCATGTTTACCCCTAGGACCGGTACTTTCCAGCGGACAACATCCCGAGCGGCCCCGATAAAGGTGCCATCTCCACCCAGGACAATAATAAGATCTTGTCCTTCACCAATATCTTGAAGGTTTTTTTGATCGGCCTGTCCTTTGGGGATCTCTGCAGCAATAGCCGCTTCAGCGGTAATGGTCACGCGCTTATTTTGGTCGGTTAACCATGTAGTCAACTCACGGGTTGCGCGGATAGCTGTGGGGTCAGAGAGTTTAGTGACCAGACCAATGCTATTCATGGTGTTTTCTCATCCTTTGTTTCATGGCAGGCCAAACGTCCCTTCAAATCAATCATAAACTGATGAGCCACCCGGCCACTGCGTGCACCACGGGTACGTGCCCAGATTAGGGCTTCTTGATGCAGTGTCTTTTCATCCATGGCTAACTGTAGCCGTTTCGAGGTGGCGCTTACAACACTCAGATAGGTTTGTTGATCAAAAGCATGAAAACCCAACCATAAGCCAAACCGATCTGAAAGGCTGATTCGCTCTTCCATACGCTCTTGGGGATGCATCTCATCATCCACTTGCGGACCTTGATCTGCAAAGTGTTTGGGCATGAGGTGACGACGGTTGGATGTGGCGTAGATTAAAAGGTTCTCAGGTTTGGCTTCAAGGCCACCCTCAAGGATCGCTTTTAGGGATTTGTAGGAGACTTCACTCTCCTCAAAAGAGAGATCATCGCAAAAGAGAATAAAGCGATAGGGTAGGGGACGGATCTGTCCTAGTAAGCGTGGTAGATGCATCAGATCCTCTTTCTGCACCTCAATAAGACGTAATCCTTGTGGCCCAAAGCGGTTTCCCAAAGCTTTGACCAAAGAGGATTTACCGGTTCCCCGGCTCCCCCATAACAGGGCGTGGTTGGCGTCATGTCCCTGTACAAACTGTTGGGTATTGCGGGTTAAGATCTGTTTAACCCGATCAATGCCCAGTAAATGGCCCAGTTCGATGGTATCTCGATGGTTCACCGCAACCCAGCGGAAGCCGCCATGGGGTTTAGGGACCCAGCGGTAGGTATGGCAGTGAGACAGTGTTGCCGCATCTGGTGCAAGATCATCTTCCCCTCGGCTAAGAAAGCGTTCCAAGGTAGCCATTAGGCGGGATAGGGTTCGTCGCTCAGCAATCTGTCCTATGTTCATAACCGTATCTCTGCTCTTTTCCTGTAATGGAGGCTTTTGCCCGAAGTGGAAATCCCCTATTATGGTGAATTCTGTGGTCGCTACGCAATGACTCTGTAGGGCCATTTTTGTGCGTATGAGCTCTTCGGCAGTAACGCCAAGAGTGTGGAAGATACCGTCTCATGGATCAAAATGTGAACAACTGTCAGCTGCCCCTGACCGATGTACAATCTCGTCAGGATCATCGCCGTTTAGATATTGATAAAGTGGGTGTGAAGAATATCCGCTATCCCATTGTGGTCAAGGATCGCAGTGTGGGCAGTCAATCAACAACGGCACGTATCAATATGTATGTAAACTTGCCCCACCAGTTTAAAGGGACGCATATGTCCCGGTTTTTAGAGGTGTTGGCTGAGAACAAGCGGGCGATCTCTATTGAAAACCTGCCGGGTTTGCTTAAAGAGGTTCGGCAACGGTTGGATGCTGAGCAAGCCCATATTGAACTGGATTTTCCCTACTTTGTGACCAAAAAAGCCCCCGTTTCCGGTGTCGAAGCACTGATGGACTATCGGGTTCATTTTTCTGGTGTCATTCGTGGAGATGTCTACCAACTGACCCTTACAGTCGAGGTGCCGGTAACCTCGCTATGCCCCTGCTCCAAAGAGATTAGTGAGTATGGTGCGCATAATCAGCGTTCTCATGTAAAGGTGTCCGTGCAGTTTAGTGAATTTGTCTGGATTGAAGAGATTGTGGATCTGGTAGAGCGCAATGCTTCCTGTGAGCTGTTCACCATCCTTAAGCGTCCAGACGAAAAATATGTGACAGAAAAGGCCTATGAAAACCCCAAGTTTGTGGAAGACATGGTGCGTGATCTGGCCGAAGAATTGACCCACGATGAACGCATCAGTTGGTTTGCTGTGGAGTCAGAAAACTTTGAATCGATTCATAACCATTCGGCCTATGCCTTTATCGAAGGCGGCCAGCGGAGCTAAGTCATGCGTTTCAGCCAGACCCTTATTCCCACGATGAAGGAGGAGCCCAACGAGGCTCAGGTAATCTCCCATAAGTTAATGCTTCGGGCGGGGCTTATCCGCCAGTTGGGGGCGGGTATCTATACCTGGCTGCCCTTGGGGCTGAAAGTTCTTCGTAAGGTAGAAAATATTGTCCGTCAGGAGATGGATAAAGCGGGTGCACAAGAGGTGTTGATGCCCTCTATCCAGCCTGCGGAGCTGTGGGAAGAGTCAGGGCGCTGGAAGATGTATGGCAAGGAGTTGCTGCGCATCAATGACCGGCACAACCGTGCGTTCTGTTATGGGCCGACCCATGAGGAGGTCATCTCCGATCTGGTTCGTCGTGAGATCCACTCTTACAAGCAGCTTCCTGCCAATTTTTATCAAATCCAGACCAAGTTCCGTGATGAGGTGCGCCCGCGTTTTGGCATTATGCGTGGTCGGGAATTTTTGATGAAGGATGCCTACTCCTTTGATATCAATGAAAAGGCGCTGGATAAAAGCTACAACGTTATGTTTGAGGCTTATAACAGCATCTTTAACCGTTTGAGCCTTAAGTTTAGACCGGTTGAAGCAGATACGGGCTCCATTGGTGGTGCCTCATCCCATGAGTTCCATGTGCTGGCTCAATCTGGTGAGGATGTCATTGCCTCCTGTAGCCATTGTCAATATGCCGCCAACTTGGAAAAAGCCTTTGGGGTTGCTGCTGAGATTGATACCGGTGACGAGCAGGCCATGGAAAAGGTCGCGACACCGGATCAAAAGAGTATTGAGGATGTCGCAGCTTTTCTGAATATGGATAAAGCCCAGACAGTTAAATGCCTGACCTGGCATGATCCAGAAGAAGATCAGTGGTATCTGCTGTTACTGCGCGGGGATCATGAGCTTAATGAGGTGAAAGCCAAAAATGCCACAGCACCTTTTGGTGAAATTCCAGCACCTGAAAAAGCGGCTGAAGAGCTGGGTGCCCCTGTGGGCTATTTGGGGGCAGTTGGTACGGATGTATTTAAAAAGCCGGTGAAAATTTTAGCAGACAGTGCCCTGCGTGAAGCCCAAAATATGGTCTGTGGTGCCAATGAGTCTGGGTTCCACCTGACCGGTGTAAACTGGGAACGTGACCTCCCCAAGCCTGATTTTGTGGATTTACGCAATGTTGAGGTGGGTGACGGTTGCCCCCGTTGTGGACCTGGCAGTATGGAGTTAAGCCGTGGTATTGAGGTTGGTCACGTCTTTAAGCTGGGTTACAAATACTCAGAGTCCATGGGTGTAAAAGTACTGGATGAAAGTGGTAAAGAGAAACCTCTGATTATGGGCTGTTATGGTATTGGTGTCTCCCGTATCGTTGCCGCTGCCATTGAACAGAACCATGATGACAATGGCATTATCTGGCCGCTCGCCATCGCCCCCTTTGAGGTTGAAGTGGTGGTGATGAACCCCAAAGAGACGGAAGCGATGGCAAAGGCCGAAGAGATTACCACTCAGCTTCAAAATGGTAACCTGGATGTCTTGCTTGATGACCGTGATGAACGGGCTGGTTTTAAATTTAAGGATGCTGACCTGCTCGGGGCGCCCTACCGAATTTTGGTTGGGGGGCGTAGCTTTAAAGAGGGGGTTTGTGAGGTTAAGAACCGCCGTAGTGGAGAGGTGGAAAAAATTCCTGTGGATGCGGTTGTATCGACACTTTTGCAGCGAATGGTTGACGAAAAATAGGTGAACCGCTAACGTTAGGGTTACGTAAGTGTTTTTTGAAAACAAGTGATCAAGAGGGGCCTATCTTTAGGCCTCTCTTTTTACATCTTTTTAGCTTGCATGGATTTTGGTAAGGGGAAGCATCATGGCAGAACGGTTTTTGGGGGCTCTTCGGGAGGCTGTGCAGGAGATTGCCGAGACCATGCTCTTTACAGAGGTACAGCAAGGGGAGTGGCGTAAGGGGAACTCACCACTGACCGTGGCGTATAGTGCTGTTTTAGGCTACAGTGAAAGCCTTAAAGGCAGCTTTGCTCTCTCAGCTCCAGAGGGTGGCGCGATCGCACTTGCAGGCGCCCTGTTGGGTGAAGAGCGTGAGCAGATGGATGATGAGATGGAAGATGCCTTCTGCGAAATGGCCAACATGATGGCCGGTGGCATGCAAAGCCGCTTAGAAGCACAGCTAGGTCCGGTAAAACTTAGTACCCCGGTGGTTATTCAGGGGGAGGGACACAAGGTACGTAGTGAAAAACATTACGCTTGTGTAAGTCAGGACTTTATCCTCAACGGTTTAGCGTTCTGTGTGCATATCTTCTATGATATTGAGTCCTTGGAACGTATGTAAGATAGGTGATCGACCATGCATGATCGATTGATTACGGCAGTCAAAGAAGCGGTCCATGAGATCGTCGAAACCATGCTCTTCATGGAGTTGGAGTCTGGTGTTGGTGGGGAAGGCCGTACCGGTATGGATGAAAATATCTGTGCCGTTGTGGGTTATAACCAAAACCTGGAAGGCAGTGTGCGTCTCTCTGCCCCTACCTCAGGTGCCCTTAAAGTTGCGGGTGCTTTGATGGGGGAGGAGCGTGATGAGATGGATGCCGAAATGCAGGATGGTTTTGGTGAAATGGCCAATATGGTTGCTGGTGGTATTCAGTCCCGTTTGGAAGAGGATCTTGGTGCCATTGGTATGAGCCCCCCTATGGTTGTAAAGGGCTCGAGCTATGAAGTGGAAGGTGCCACAGGGTTTGAGGTGGTTCACCAGGTTTTTCACCTTGAAGGTGAGCCCTTTTTCTGTGAAATCTACTTTGATGTTGGTGCCGCCGATGCCATTGAAGAGAAAGTGGAAGATCCACCGCATGTTTTGGAGATTAAAGAGAGCCTGAACAGCTCTTTGGAACAGTTGGTTGATGAACTGGCTCGACCCTTGGTGCAAGAACAGCTACCTGCGGTGGCTGAGCGGGTCATCCAAGAAGCGATTGAGCAGGTTCAAACCGGACCTGTCTGACCGGTTACCAAAAGGGTGTTAGCGTACAAGAAAGATGTCTTCTTCCGGGGGCATCTTTTTTTTGCCCTGTGATGTCTTGGCTTATATGTGGGGTGTTGACCAATCATGGTTTAACGGTGTGAGGGTCGTTGTCTGACTGGTTTTTGAACGGTTTTAAACCATCCGACGATCCTCTCTTCTGTTTAAGCTGCACAGTACAATTTATAGCTGTTTATCCATATTGATCTTTGTGGCTGGTATGAGATAGTTTGATCAGGTCTAGAGGGGTGTGGTCGGCTAGATGATGAGTAGGTTTAGGGCTGTAAAAATGAGCGAAGGGTGGGGTTAATGGAATCAATTGTTCAGTGGGATGCTTCCTATAATGTTGGTGATGAGACCATCGACCAGCAACATCAGAAGTTATTTGATATTTTTAATCGTCTTTATGCCTTGGTGGAGAGCGGTGCAAGCAAAGAAGATGGTGAACAGGCATTTTTAGAGCTTCTTGATTATACCGATGTGCATTTTACCGATGAAATTGAATTTTATACGGCCTCTGAGTTACCCACGCTTGAAAACCATAAGCTGTTGCACAGAGATCTGCATGGCAAGCTGCTTGGGCTCTATAAAGATTATAACACGCTGGAAAATCCAGTTTTTGAAGCGGAAGAGTGGATCCGTACGTTGCTGTTGCCACATATTCTTGAGCAGGATATGGAGGCCATGCGTGTCTTGAACCGAAAAGAGGCTCTAAAGTGGGAGAGCAGCTATAATGTGGGGGATGACACCATTGATGAGCAGCATCAAAAGCTGTTTGATCTCTACAATGAACTTCATCATCTGAACGAGCAGGGGGCTGGGCAAGAGGATGGCAAAAAGGCCTTGCATGCACTGCTGGATTATACGGAATTTCATTTTAGTGATGAAATTGAGTTTTACACCGCTTCCCGTTTAGAAACCTTGGATGAGCATAAAGAGTTTCACAAGCAGCTCTACAAGGATATCTCTTTACTCTATGACGATTATTACCTGTTGGATAACCCTATTCTCGAGGCCGAGGAGTGGGTCAAGAATAAATTGCTTCCACATATTCTTGAGTATGATATGAAAGCGATTATTTGGATCAAGGCACAACCGGCTGCCTAAGAAAAAGCCCCCTCATTTTCATAAGATTTTGGCTCATGAAAATGGGGGGCTATAAAGGCTTGTAAGACAAAAAATGGACAATGCTCTATCACAGGCCACTGATAGAGCGTTTTTGATCCGTTAGGCCAAAGAACCCTGGCCTGAAACGCATTGAGTAACTCTTATTCGATGGGTAGGATGGTATCTTTCGACCAATCCTCATCATTACGCTCTGGATAATCGGTGGTGAAGTGCAGGCCACGGCTCTCTTTACGGTGCAAAGAGCTCCGAATAATCAGATTGGCTACCAGAGCCAAGTTGCGCAGTTCAATCAGGTTCTGGCTGACTTTACAGTTCCAGTAATATTCATTGATCTCCTGCATGACCATTTCTATCCGGCGGCGGGCACGGGCTAGGCGCTGGTTGCTGCGCACAATACCCACATAGTCCCACATAAAGCGTCGGATCTCCTGCCAATCATGGGCAATGAGAATCTCTTCCTCACAGTTACCTGCTTCATAACTATCCCAAAGAGGCAGTCGGGAGAGTACCGGTCGATCATCGCAGAACAGCTTACTTAAAATGTCGTTATAGGCAGCCTCTGAAAAAACCAAACACTCCAGCAGAGAGTTAGAGGCAAGCCGGTTGGCACCGTGCAGACCTGTGCTGGCAACCTCTCCAATGGCATAGAGACCATCCATATCCGTTTTACCATGAAGATCAGTCACAACCCCACCGCATGTATAGTGCGCTGCAGGCACCACCGGAATGGGTTCTTTGGTCATATCAATACCAAACTCAAGACACTTTTCATAGATGGTGGGGAAGTGGCTTTTGATAAAGTCAGCCCCTTTATGGGTGATATCCAAGTGCACGCACTCTTGTCCCGTGCGCTTCATCTCATAGTCGATGGCGCGGGCTACGATATCCCGTGGGGCTAACTCTTTGCGTGGATGATGACGCTCCATAAAGCGCGTGCCATCTGCCAGAAGCAAATGCCCACCTTCTCCACGTACAGCCTCAGAGACCAAAAAGGATTTGGCCTGAGGGTGATAAAGGCAGGTGGGGTGAAACTGAATGAACTCCATATTGGAAACACGACATCCTGCCCGGTAGGCCATGGCGATACCGTCCCCCGTTGCCGTGTCAGGGTTGGATGTATAAAGATAGACCTTGCCTGCACCGCCACTGGCTAAAATGGTAAAGCGTGCTTGGTAGGTCCGAATAACATCTTTCTCAGTATCCAGTGCATAACAACCGAAGCAGCGATCGTGTTCACTGGGTACAAAGTGTCCAAGTTTATGGGCTGTAATCAGATCAATCGCGATCTGGTTGGGTAAGATCTCGATATTAGGGTGAGCCTGAGCCTTACTAATTAAGGTCTCCATCATGGCACGGCCTGTGGCATCTGCCGCATGAATTACCCGACGACGGCTGTGGCCACCTTCACGGGTTAAGTGGTAGCCACTGCTTGAATCCCCGTTTTTATCAAAAGGGGTGCCAATATCAATAAGGTGTTGGATAACACGGGCACCATTTTCAACCACATGGCGAACAGCTTTGGGTTGGCAGAGCCCAGCCCCTGCTGTCATGGTATCTTCATAATGCAGGATTGAGCTGTCATCCTCATCCAGCACGGCCGCGATACCACCTTGGGCCATCATACTGTTGGATTCACCAATAGGGGCTTTGGTCAGGACTAAAACTTTGCCGTGCTTTGCCAAGCGAATTGCAAGGTCCAAACCGGCAGAACCACCACCTAGAATAAGAAAATCGCTTACAAAACGGCGATCTTGATTACTAACCATCATGAGATTCCTTAAAGCCCCTTGAACCGTGCTCGCCTGCATTACCCTAATAAAACGGGATCATCCTTAATGATAGGGTATTAAGAGGGAGCTCTCCTTAGGTCATCGTAATAAGGAGGTTCCAAACAGTGATTTATCCGACATACTATCGTCATAATCGGTCCTCTACTGTACTCCAATCTGACAGGTGTGCAAAGCAAACCGCGTTTGTTTGGGTGGATAAGTCGGTTTCCATCCTGAAATAGGGATGGATGATGACAGGTGGCCTAATAAAGAAATTTATCGCAACCCCCTATACGGGTGGTGCAAATGCTTGGAAGCCATGCTAGTATCCAGACTCCCAATTTCATCAATGGCGCCTCGGCTTAATTGGGGTGGCGCGTTGGCAACTGGCAGGTAATGGCGTGAACGAAGCGGACAGCATCCTGGTCGATAAGGCTAAAGAGGGCGACAAAAAAGCCTATGAGGTCCTGGTACGTAAATACCAGGGCAGGGTAGCCTCTGTGATCTCCCGTACAGTTTCAGACCCTGTGCGTGTTCAGGACTTAACGCAAGAGGCCTTCCTGAAGGCCTATCGTGCTTTGCACCATTTTAGGGGCGATGCCGCTTTTTATACTTGGCTCTACCGTATTGCGGTTAACACGGCTAAAAACTTTGTGATGTCCCAGGATCGTGGTGTCCCCATGAGTGACCTGGACTTTGAAGATGCCGATCGACTCTCTCCCCAGCTGCGTGATTACGATACCCCTGAAAATCAGGTGCTCCGTGGCGAGTTGATGGATGCATTAAAAATTGCCATTGATGAGCTGGCCCCAACCATGAAACAGGCTATTGCTCTGCGCGATCTGGAAGGTAAATCCTACGAAGAGATTGCAGAGATCATGGATTGCCCCATTGGTACGGTACGCTCACGTATTTTCCGTGGTCGGCAAGAGATCGTCAATAAGCTAAAAGACCATGTACCTAATGGTAATCTGGCTGGCAATCACGGACTGTAAGTACATTTCTATATAGCCCTGTTCAGGGTTAGACGAACTTTTCCCTTAGTCAAGACTCAAACGCCTTGAATCCCACATCTGTTGAGGTATCTGATCATGATGCAAGAACAAGGTAAAGTTGTTGAGCTAGAAGGTGATTTTGCCATTATTGCCACCGAGCGTAAAAGTGCCTGTGGCAACTGTGGTGGTGAAAGTAGCTGTAATACGCTTTCTGGTGGCCTGGGTAAAAAACCCATTCTGTTCCGTGCCTATAATGAAGCAGGCGCGAAACGCGGGGATCATGTCGTTTTAGAAATACGTGAAGGTGCTTTTCTCTCGGCCTCCTTCATGGCCTACCTGCTCCCCCTGATCGCGCTTTTCGTTGTGGCTCTCTTTGTACGCAGTATTGGTTTGAATATGGGCATGATGGTAGAAAATGCGGAAGGGGTGGGGGCTCTATGTGGTTTGGCTGCTCTAGGAGGGGTCTTCATGTGGATGCGTCGCTACTATGCTGGTCAGGATATCAAGCCTGACGATATGCCTGTTGTCCGTACAATTGTCCACGCTACCCGTATTCCTATTGTACCTTCTGCCTGAAACAGTGCGAAGGATCTGTGATCCTTCTAACGTTTAAGGCATATCAGTCGTTACTTGTATGAGACTAAACATTAGCTCGTGCTGCCGAGGTATGTTTTTTTACCGGGCTCAGTGCGCTTATCCGTTTAGAGGGTGAAATCCATGACATCTGCTTTGTCCCCTTTTTACCGTATCCTATTGGTCATCTTTGCGGTTTCCCTAGCTATGTTTGGGGGTGTACAAGCCTCCCATGCCAAAGCTGGATTTCCCAATTTGGTGCCATTGGTTAAAAAGTTGAAACCGGTGGTGGTCAATATCAGTACCACCCAATCGGTCAAACGTCAGAGTAAATCGCCAGATGGTAAGAAGCGAAAAGATTTTGAAGGTACACCCTTTGAGGAGCTGTTTAAGCATTTTTTTGACCGCTTACCTGATCAAGGGCGTTCTTTTAAGTCCAACTCACTGGGTTCAGGGGTCATTGTTGATGCCAGCGGATATATTCTGACCAACTATCATGTCATTGATAAAGCGACGGAGATTACCGTAAAGCTGCATGATGAGAGTGAGTACCGTGCAGAGGTTGTGGGCAAAGACAAAAAAACAGATCTGGCACTGATTCGAATTCGCGCGGATAAACCTCTTGCCGTGGCGAAATTAGGGAACTCTTCCCGTGCTGAGGTAGGATCTTGGGTGATGGCCATTGGTAATCCGTTTGGTTTAGAAGCCACGGTGACAGCAGGGATCATCTCTGCCAAGGGGCGTGTGATCGGCGCCGGTCCCTACGATAATTTTATCCAGACCGATGCGGCCATTAATCCCGGTAACTCGGGTGGCCCTCTGTTTAATCTGGATGGTGAAGTGGTGGGGATTAATACCGCGATCTACTCCCGTGGGGGCGGTAGTGTTGGTGTCGGGTTTGCCATTCCGGTTAATCTGGCCAGTAATGTGATGGAGCAGCTTAAAAGCAATGGTCATGTTGAGCGGGGTTGGCTAGGGGTACGTATTCAGACCATTACCAAAGAGCTAGCAGAAGCCTTGCAGTTGGATGACCGGTCAGGTGCGCTGGTGGCTGAGGTGATCGAAAAAAGCCCAGCAGCAAAAGCGGGGATTCGCTCAGAAGATGTCATCATCTCCTTCAACGGTAAGCATGTTACCAAGATGAACACCTTGCCTGCTATTGTTGCCAATACGCCTGTAGGGGCCCGGGTGCCGGTTAAGGTTAAACGCGGGGGTAAAGAGCGCACCCTGTGGGTACGCATTGCCAAGTTGAATGATGGAAAAAAAGGTAAGGGTTCCCGTTCCGGTCAATCTGGTAAAGAGCCTGAAAAGAGCGATGGGGCTGCCATCAAAGAGCGGCTTGGTTTGACGGTTGCAGAGATGGATAGTGCGCTTGTTAAACGTTTAAAGCTGCCTGAAGATATTCAGGGGGTCGTCATTACCACTGTGCATGGTGACAGCAGTGGTCAAACAGCGGGCTTAAACCGTGGGGATGTCATTACCCAGTTCAACCGCAAGACGATAAAAAGCATAGATGATCTTGCTGGCGCGCTGAATACGGTTAAGAAAAACAGCATGACCTTGGTCTATGTCATCCGTAATGGTGAGCCACTGTTTATCCCCATAAAAGTAAAATAACCCAACCAGCAGGGGTTCTGTGTCTTTACCACAGAACTCCTGGTTTGGTTAGGGGTTCTGTGCAACACCTACCAGTTAAAATCCTCTTCGTATCCCCAGCCGATTAAATGCATGCCGATCAACGTTTTGGTCAGGTGCTTAAGATCATCATCAAAATGCGACTGCCAATCTCCTGCTTGCCCTTTTCGTTTAAAGCCTTGGGGCTCTTGCTCATTGCTTAGTGTTTGGGATTTGGCTTCGAAGGCTGTTTCTTGAATGACACGATCTAGGTCAGATTGATGGTAGGGCATCCCAATAAAGTCTGCCAGTTGGCCAACTGCCTCTGCTTTGTGGTTAACCATATCTTCAAAACGGGTAAAGAGGATCGGTAGGTCGGTCTTTTGCCAGCTCTCAACCCACTGCACCATGGCCGCAGTGAGGGAGAGTGAGGCGTGCTCGGCAAAGGAGCTGCCTGCCAATAAAAGGCTTAGAGCCTGCTTTTGGCTGATGTTCCTTAATAAATTGCCCATTTGATTGCTGTGGTGAGACAGTGTTTTGCTTTGGTAATGGTAAAAAGAGACAAGCTGATCCCTTGGGTCACGTAGCTGTACAATGACCCGATAGTCGTTTGTTTTTAAATAGGCGACAAATTCAGGATCAGGGAACCAGTGGCCTAACAGAAAATGTTGTGCTGGAATATTTTGATACAGTTCGGGAGCTATGGCCTGCATACCTTCTGAAGGCCAGTGGTGTTGTAGGCCTGTTAGGCTACGCATCACATCTGAGAGTAAATAGGTTCCACACTTGGGGTAAGAACAGATCACAAATTTATGCTTGGGGCCTGCCCCCCCTTTTGCTTCCGTAGGGTGGGGAACATTCTGATGGGTCGGGAGATGGGTCTTTACTAAGGTAGGGTCTGTTTTAAGGACCTGTTGAAAGTGTGGCCGGCTTAGCTGTTCCTGATCATGGCGAAGATAGGCCAAGGCTAACCCCATATGACTTTTTGTATTGGCAGGGTTGACCATGAGCTCTTGTTTAAAAGCTTCTATACTCTGTTCATAATATTCATGCTTTAGATAAGCTGCACCTAACTGGTGGTAGACCTCATTGTTGGCTGAGGCATACTTTTTTGCAGCCAGTAGGTACTCAAGCCCCATCTTTTTCTGGTGGGCGAGTAAACAGAACAAATGACCCTGACGTATTAAAGCATGAGGGTCTGTGGGCACCAATTGGAGGTATTTGTTGAGATAGTCCCGTTCGGCATCTTGATCGTTAAGCTCTTTTGCCAGGTGTGAGAGATGCAGCAAGATGTCTGAACGATTGGGGTCATGGGCTAACAGTTGTTGATAGTTCTTTGCGGCCTTTTGATAATCCCCATGTTTGTGGGCGAGCAGTGCCGTTCGATAGAGCAGAAGCATCGCATCTTGGTTGCCCTGTGTGGTATCGCTCGCGGCCATGTTTGCATCCTCATTTAATGATTAAAAGCTGCTGCTTTAGAATGCAAAAGCCATTCCTGTGCCTCTGATGAGATGCAAAAAGGCCCTGTACCGAATGGGTACAAGGCCTTTTTGTGATATAGGCTCTGACGGAAGGAGAGAGCTTATACAAAGATATCAATAATGCCCCCGGGGCGGGCAGCGCTCGTATTTACATCTGGCTGTACCACTTTGCTGGCATTTTCAGCCATAAAGCCATCATCCCCAGTACGGGTAAGGCTGTGGACACGACGGGTGCTTTCGTTTAGTCCTGTTTGATCAGCCGCTAAGGTTTGTTGTCTAGATGCTGTGATATCATTGACGTTAAGCTGGTTTTGATCCAGCCGTCGGGCGTTTTGCGCAAGATTAAGATTACCACCTACCATTACACCAGAAATGGCCATAATGTTTCCCCTCTTGAAAATGGGTTCCCCGTTGATTTTTACGAGGTTTCCATTCGATCAACCGTTATCATTCTAGGCAACTTACTATTCTTAGAATAATTCAATTTTCAATAAGTTGCAAATGGATGACCGAATCTCTGTTTGACCTAATACGGCATGGTTGCGTTAAATCATCTCATATTTATCAAAAAAGGGTCGCTTTCTCCTTGCATTAGGCGGGGTGAACCGCTAGTATGCGCGCTTCTTTATTTAATGGATTATTCCATACAACCCAAACCAAACCTTGAGAGGGGGTGATGTACTGTGCGGGTTGATGTCTATGATAACAATGTGGACCAAGCTATTCGCGTTCTGAAGAAGAAGATGAACCGCGAGGGGATGTTCCGCGAGATGAAGAAACGCAAGTTCTTCGAAAAGCCCTCCGAGCGCCGCCGTCGTAAGAAGGCCGAGGCGATTCGTCGTCTGCGTAAGAAGCTGCGCCGCGCTTCTCTGGCTGGGCTTCTGTAAGAAAACATGCTTGTGTGGGTCTATCCACATCAAACATGGCTGTAAAAAAGGAGAACCTTTTAGGTTCTCCTTTTTTTATGCCTTAAGCGATGTCATAAAAAAAGAGACGGCGCGATTAAAGAATCGCGCCGTCTCTTTTTGTGCATGTCAACTGAAGTGTGTTTTTACTCTGTATCAGTCGAAGGGCTTTCAGCCGTCGTTGTCGGCTCTTTTGCTGGGCTTTCAGCTTTTTCTGTGCTCGCTTCGTCACCATCACTCTTTGGTTTGGCCGCTTTTTTAGGGGCGCGTTTGCGGGTGGTGGTGGTTGCCCGTTTGCGAGGTTTGCGTGCCGCTGGTTTTTTCTTAACCTCTGGCTCATCATCACTTGGTGTTGATGAAGCTTCTGCGCTTACCTCAGTCTCAGACTGTTCTGCGGGTGTCGCCTCTTCTGTGCTCTTTTTAGGGGCAGCCTTTTTGCGAGGGGTCGTGGTCCGTCGCCGACGTTTTGGCTTCTCCTCAGCTGCTTGATCAGCTGTAGGTGATGCCTCATCCGTTTTAGGCTGTTCGGCCGACTCTTCCGTTGTGGTCTCTTCAGCCGCAACCTTTTTTGCCGCAGGCTTTCTCCGTTTACGCACGGGTTTTTTCACAGCTTTGGCCGGGGCCTCTTCTGCGGCAGCCTCTTCAACCACAGGCTGAATAGCGGGTTGAGGTTCAGCTTTTGCCTCAACAGCAGGTTCAAACATGCTGGGTTGAGGGGTGTCTGGCTCTGGTACAACCAAGACAGGCTGAGGTGTGTCCGGCTGCTCCTCAATCAGTAGAGGAGGAGGAGGGGGCTCATTAGAAGAGGTAGATACCTCAACCGGCTTGGCCTCTTCATGGCTCGGTGGCTGTGGTGCCTCGGAACTTTGTTCGACCGCTTCTGTTGTCTGGGCTTGCTCCTCCTGAGAAGCAGCCCGACGACGGCGACGGCGGCGGCGACGTTTTTTGCTGGGTGAGTCTCCGCTGCTATCTGCAGTATCAGAGGCGGATGCTTCACCTTCACTGGCTTCACCTTCGCTGGCTTCACCATCATTTGTCTCACCGACCACTTCAGAGCTCTCTGTCTCTTGGGTGGGGCTATCACCACTCTGTTCCTGCTGCTCTTCACCTGGAGCACCATCTGTACGATCACGATTACGCTTGCGTTTACGGCGGCGCTTGCGTTTTTTACCTTCAGATTTGCCCTCTTCACCTGCTTCAGGTGTCTCGCTACTCTTTTCTTCACCTTCCGACGGCTGAACGGCTGGGCTGCTTTCCTCTTTGGCTTCACGCTCTTTATTGGGCTCTTCTTGTGAGGTGCGTGCCACGCGATCTTTACGGAAATGAGGGGTCTGTAGCTCAGGGTCAATCTCGATCAGAAGCTCAAGATCATTCTCAATTTCCAGCTCGACCATCTGTCTGCGTTTATGGTTGTGCAGATAGTTGGCAACATCGGCAGGTGCATGGTAGATAAGCTTAGAAAAGCGACCGCTACTTGTATCTTCTTCAATACAACGGAACAGGCGAATGGCTGTGGATTCTACCGAACGAATGGTTCCCAGACCTGTGCAGCGCGGGCAAACCTCACGGTTACTCTCATTGAAAGCCGGTTTCATACGTTGGCGCGAAAGCTCCATGAGACCAAACTGGGAAATTTTCCCGAGCTGGATTTTGGCGCGATCGCCTTTTAAAGCCTCTTTCAGGCGTTTTTCTACTTCGCTGTTGTGCTTTTTTTCTTCCATATCAATGAAATCAATGACAACCAGCCCACCTAAATCTCTTAGGCGTAGCTGGCGTGCGATCTCATCAACAGCCTGCATATTGGTTTTAAAGGCGGTGTTTTCTACATTCTTCTCTTTGGTTGATCGCCCTGAGTTGATATCAATGGAGACCAAAGCTTCCGTTGGTTCAATAACCAGGTATCCACCAGATTTGAGCGAAATGGTACGCTCATGCATCGATTCAATTTGATGCTCTACCTGATAACGGGAGAAAAGAGGAATGCGATCTTTATAAGGTTGAACCGCTTTGACATAACGGGGCATCAGCAGTCGCATGAAATCCTTACCACGGCGGTAAGCTTCATTGCCTTCAATCAGAATCTCTTCCATTTCTGTGGAGTAGAGATCCCGAATAGTACGGATAATCAGGTCGCCCTCTTCATGGATTAAAGCAGGACCATTACAGGTCTCCACTTTGTCCTGAATGGTTTTCCATAAACGGGTCAGGTAGCTCATATCCCGTGTGATCTCACGCTTGGTGCGTTCCATACCTGCAGTACGGATGATCAGGCTAACCTCTTGGGGAATTTCCATGCTGGCAAGCATGGTCTTCAAGGCTTTTCGAGCCTGGTTATCCATGATTTTACGGGAAATACCACCACCACCTGAGTTTTCAGGGAGCAAAACGGTATAGCGCCCTGCCAGGGAGATGTTGGTGGTTAAGGAGGCGCCTTTGGTTCCGCGTGCCTCTTTAACCACCTGCAACAGCAGGAGTTGACCTTTTTTCAAGATATCCTGAATAGGGATTTGGCGACGGCGACCACGGCCACCGCGGTCGTTGCCCCGGCGGCGGCGGCCACCACCTTTGTCTTTATCGCTTTGAGAGGGCTCTTTGGCTTTGTTTTCAGCTATAGCCTCTGTAGGCGGCTCTTCTGTGTTACCTGGTTCCCCAGTTGCGCTGTTTTCTTCAGGCTCAGATGTAACCTTTGCCGTCTCAGCTTTTTGCTCCTCTTGTTCCGTTTGTTCATCTGCTATCACGGGTTGCAAAGAGGGTTGTTCGCTGTTTTCTGGTGCCGATTCCGAAGGCTGTTCCGTTTGTTCAGCAGGCTGAGTTGAGGCGGGTTGTTCGGGAGGGGCTTCAGAAGGTTCTTGAGGTTCTGGGGGCTCTTGCACAGGGTAGTATTTGGGGTTAACGTCGTTGACGGAGAGGAAACCCTGCCGTCCACCGTTAAAGTCTACAAAGGCTGCTTGTAGAGAGGGCTCGACCCGGGTAACCCTGCCCAGGTAGATGTTGCCTTTGATCTGAGCCTTGGTGCAGGTTTCGATATCCAGATCAATCAGGCGTTGATCGTGGACAATAGCGACGCGCACCTCTTCAGGATGGGTGGCATCTACCAGCATACGCTTGGTCATGTGAATTATTAACTCCGTATGGTTAATCGTACGGCGCCTCTTCAACATGTAGCCCCATTAATTGTTAACACCGATTAAGGTATTAAGTGGCTACAGTATGGCGCACGAGGCGATGTATGTTTTTTCAGGCGGGGCTCTGTGCCATCCGCCAAACTGACTGATTCATTAAAGAATGGTACTCTTCAGGCTTAAAATAGTGGCCTGTGATTTTCTGTGTTAGAACTTTTTTATTCCTAAATAACCATTAAAATAAGGAAGATACCACATTCACGAACGAACAATTGTATGCATTGTGCGTTCAAACAGGGACTTTTACGTCCGTGTTCGGTAAGCTTCCGTGCGATGATTCTACGTACCTCAATCAAGAAAAGCAACGAACCGTGCCGGAAAATTCGAAACCAACAAGTGTCCGTACAGTAACTGTGGACGAAGAGTATGCTGGGTCCCGACTGGATAAATTTTTAAAAAGTCAGATTCCTGGTGTCCCATTCTCTCTTATTCAACGCCTCATGCGTACCGGGCAGGTACGGGTAAATAAAGGGCGTGCCAAGGGAGATCGGCGTCTTGCGTATGGGGATCTGGTGCGTATTCCACCGGTTCATCCCCCTAAAACTGAACAGAGTGATGGTAAGCGCCAAGCTAAAATTAAAGAGCAAGCACCCAATATTGAAGCCCGTACTGTGTTTCGGGACGGATGGATCTTGGTGTTGAATAAGCCGGCTGGTATACCCGTTCATGGCGGTAGTGGGCATGATTGGGGCATTGTGGATGCGGTGCGAGCAAGCTTAGAGAAATTGGGAATTGAAGCCCAGGCTGAGCTATGCCACCGACTGGATAAAGATACATCAGGTCTGCTGTTGTTTGGGCTTCGTCCCCGTGCCGTGCGACAACTCACCGAGGCCATGCGCGAAAATAAGGTTGGCAAGACCTATCTGGCTTTGGTGCAAGGGGTGCCTGAAAAACGGCGTGGCGTGATTGAACAACCCTTAAGCAAGGGGGTTGTGCGCGGTGGAGAACGTATGGTTACGGTCGAGCAGGGTGGGCAGGAGGCTGTTACGCACTACCGTGTTGTGCGGGACTTTGGCTCAGCCTCGCTTGTGGAGGTGCAGCTGGAAACAGGGCGCACCCATCAAATTCGGGTACATATGCAGCATTTAGGGCATCCGGTGGCTGGCGATGGTAAGTATGGGGATAAAACCTTTAATAAATGGATGCGGGAGCGTGGTTTGAAACGCCTGTTTTTGCATGCGTCTGAACTGATTTTTGCCCACCCCCATGAAAAAAGGATGATGACCTATCAAGCGCCACTGGAAGCTGAGTTGCAAAAGGTGGTGGACCGTATGTTGTGGGAAGGGGAAAATCTATGAGCAGCCGCTATGAGTTGGTGATCTTTGATTGTGATGGAACCTTGGTCGATAGTCAGGGTGGAATCGCTCACGTCTTAAACCTGGCTTTAAAAGAGGTCGGGTTGCCTCAGGTCACCCATGCCCAGGCTGGTTCTATTGTGGGGCTCTCTCTACAGCAGGCTGCCGATACGTTGTTGCCAGATGCAACGGCAGAGCAGCGTACGCAGGTGGTCGATTATTATCGTAAAATCTATCGCACCATGGCGGATGAAAAACAGCTGGACCATCCTCTGTTTCCTGGGGTTAAGGAGACGTTGGAAAAACTGCAAGCTGATGGGGTGACATTGGCTGTAGCGACAGGCAAGTCTATGGCAGGTATGCAACGAACCATCAGGGATCATCACCTGGAAGGTTTTTTTGTGGCGGTTAAAACGGCCGATTGTGCGCCCTCCAAACCCAATCCTGGTATGGTACAGCAAATTTTAGATCAAACACTTATTCCCCCAGAGCTTACTTTGATGGTTGGGGATACCACCTTTGATATGGATATGGGGCGTGCAGCTGGTGTTGATACCTGTGCTTTCCCTTCTGGCTGTCACCCCCGCGAATATTTAGAGCGCTGCGGGCCCAGCCATTGGGTTCATGAAATTCCTCAGGTTTTGGATCTCAAACCCATACGAAACTAAATGACCGATCGTCTCCCCCTATAATACAAGCTGTTATGGGTTCTGCGCCCGTAGGTAGATGTAGGGGGAGGTGATAGTCGTTGGTTCTTGGGGAGATGGCTTAAAGCTAAAGATACTTTCCTGGGTCCCCCTACCTTTGCCTGTTGTGGGACTATTCCTCTTCTTTGAGCCTGTTTGTTCATCTGATTAGAAAAGAGCGACCAGCCCGCCTATGGCTGTCTTGTTTCTCGTCTTCTCCCTCTCCTTAAATATTTCGCGTTTATAGATGTCTAACCTGTCTCGCTTTGCCCCTTTTCTAAGTGGGGGGGCTGCTGGGCAATCTGTTTTTCTTTTATGGTATGGGGGGGGCGGGGGCATTGAGGGTGTCCAGTGTTTTCTGCTCAGAAAAAATAGCGGTGTAACTGTAGGGGGGCAAGCCTGAGTATCACCTGCCTAAGGGGTGGGGCTGGCTGGTTAGATCAGAGCTGGCGCATGCACGAAGTATAAGATGTTTTAAAATAGTATAAGCCTATTAAACAGTGTGTTGGATGGTGAGTTGTGCGGGCTGTTAAGGGATGTCTTATCGGGGAATCTCTATGGTCCATTTGGATAAGTATGCCAAGCTTATAATAAATAGATTCTATTTGGTGGGGGGCTCTATAGCCTGTCGGAGAGCTGCCCCTTGAAAAAAATGTGTTTTTGGCGTAAATAAATGGGTTCCCATAAAAATGGACACACGATCTGGAAGTGGGTGTCCACGCAGCTTACCTGTTTACACAGACGCTGTGCTACACAGGGTTTTGTCGAGGAGTATCATGAGCGCCCAAACGCTGTTTGAAAAAATCTGGAATGCGCATCTTATTCGTACCGATGAAGATGGCACAAGTTTGATCTATATCGACCGGCATCTGGTTCATGAAGTAACCAGCCCTCAGGCTTTTGAAGGGCTACGCCTGACCGGTCGCCAAGTTCGCCACCCTGAAGCCACGTTCGCGGTGCCGGATCATAACGTACCTACCAAGGATCTGGCGGGTGGCATTAAGGACCCCGTCTCCAAGCTACAGGTGGATACGCTGGATAATAACTGTTCAGCCTTTGGTATTACCGAATTTAGCATGGGTGATATCCGCCAGGGTGTGGTGCATGTCATGGCTCCTGAGCAGGGAATCTCATTGCCAGGCTTTACCATGGTGTGTGGAGACTCCCACACAGCAACCCATGGGGCTTTTGGTGCGCTGGCTTTTGGTATTGGTACCTCTGAAGTGGAGCATGTTCTGGCCACTCAGACACTGATGCAAAAACGGCCCAAGACCATGTTGATCCGTGTGGATGGTGAGCTGCCAGAGGGGAGCACTGCAAAGGATATTATCCTCTACATCATTGGTCAGATCGGAACAGCTGGTGGAACTGGTTATGTCATCGAATTTGGGGGGAGTGCCATTCAGGCTCTCTCCATGGAAGGGCGAATGACTGTCTGTAATATGGCCATTGAAGGTGGTGCCCGGGCCGGTATGGTCGCTGTGGATGAAAAAACCATTGAATATGTCAAAGGTCGCCCTTTCGGTCCTAAAGGGGACGAGTGGGACAAAGCTGTAACTTACTGGAACACCTTGCATAGCGATGAAGGGGCCAAGTTCGATACTGTCGTTGAGATCAAAGCCTCGGACATTGTCCCCCAAGTTAGTTGGGGGACCTCCCCTGAACTGGTTGCCAATGTGGATGGTAAGGTACCCAACCCTGCCGATGCGGGTGATAGCATAAAGCAGGGGGCTATGGAGAAGGCGTTGGCTTATATGGATCTAAAAGCCGGTACGCCCATTACAGACATCGCTGTGGATAAGGTCTTCATTGGTTCTTGTACCAATAGCCGTATTGAAGATCTGCGTGCTGCTGCGGTTGTAGCCAAAGGCAATAAGGTTTCTGCTGCCATTAAGCTTGCCATGGTGGTGCCTGGAACAGGCTTGGTTAAGCAGCAGGCTGAAAAAGAAGGTCTGGATAAGATCTTTGTTGAGGCTGGTTTTGAGTGGCGTGAGCCTGGCTGTTCCATGTGTTTGGCCATGAATGATGACGTGCTGGAGCCTGGTGAGCGTTGTGCCTCCACCTCCAACCGTAATTTTGAAGGGCGTCAGGGTAAGGATAGCCGTACCCACTTGGTTAGTCCGGCTATGGCCGCTGCGGCAGCCATTAAAGGGCACTTTGTGGATATCCGTAACTGGTGATCTGACCGGTCTTCTAGAAGACCGTTGAACGAAAAGAGAAGAAGAGGTTATCCATGGAAGCCTTTACAAAATTAACCGCTATTGCCGCTCCTTTGGATCGTGCCAATGTGGATACTGACGCCATTATTCCCAAGCAGTTTCTCAAGTCCATTAAGCGTTCAGGCTTTGGACCGAACCTGTTTGATGAGTGGCGTTATTTGGATCAAGGGCAACCCGGTAAGTCCAATGAGGGGCGCCCCTTAAACAAAGCGTTTGTACTCAACCTGCCGCGCTATGCCGGGACTCGAATTTTGCTTGCTCGGGATAATTTTGGCTGTGGTTCCAGCCGTGAGCATGCCCCTTGGGCGTTGCAGGATTTTGGTTTTAGGGTTGTGATCGCCCCAAGCTTTGCAGACATTTTCTTCAACAACTGCTTTAAGAACGGTATTTTGCCCATTGTGCAAGATGCCGAGGTTGTCGAGAGTCTGTTCAAAGAGGTTGAGGCTGAGGAAGGTTATCAACTGACCGTTGATCTGGAAACTCAAACTATTTCAACACCTAAGGGTCGTGATATCTCTTTTGATGTTGACCCGTTCCGTAAGCACTGCCTGCTAAATGGGCTGGATGATATTGGTCTAACACTGCAGCATGTCTCTGATATTGAAGCTTACGAATCCAAGCGCAAAGCCGAGGCTCCTTGGTCTTTCCTCGGTTAATAGCATAGACGCGTGGTGCTGGTTGTAGCCCGCACCACGCTGTAAAAACCAACAATAAGGCGACATAAGACAATGGCTAAGAAGGTTCTGGTTCTCCCCGGTGATGGTATTGGTCAGGAGATCACTGCAGAGGCAGTGAAAGTATTGAATTGGGCCATCAGCAATGGTGCAGATCTTACCCTGGAAGAGGGGCTGATTGGTGGTACCGCCTATGATGCGACCGGTACCCCCTTGCCTGAAGAGACCATTACCAAAGCCAAGGCCGCCAATGCTGTACTACTGGGCGCTGTCGGGGGGACCAAATGGGAGCCCCTGGATATCAGTGTTCGGCCTGAAAAAGGTTTGCTGGGTATCCGTAAAGCATTGGATCTCTACTGCAACCTGCGTCCTGCGGCGGTTTATCCTCAGTTAGCAGATGCTTCCACCCTTAAAAAAGAGGTGGTTGCTGGTATTGATATCATGGTGGTGCGTGAGCTTTCTGCTGGTATCTACTTTGGTTCTCCTCGTGGTGTGGAAGATCTGGGTGATGGCCGTAAAAAGGGCTATAACACGCTGGTTTACACAACCGATGAGATTGAACGTATTGCCCGTAAAGCTTTTGAAGCTGCTCGTAAACGCGGTAAAAAAGTGTGCAGTGTGGATAAAGCCAATGTTCTGGAGTCCACCGAGCTGTGGCGTGATGTGGTCACCGAACTGCATCAAAAAGAGTACAGCGATATCGAGCTAAGCCACATGTATGTCGATAATGCGGCAATGCAGTTGATCCGCAATCCACGTCAGTTTGATGTGATTGTGACAACCAACATGTTCGGCGATATTCTGTCAGATGCAGCTTCGATGTTGACGGGCTCTATCGGGATGTTGCCTTCTGCCAGCTTAGGTGATCAGTTTGCACTCTATGAGCCTATTCATGGCTCAGCACCTGATATTGCAGGTAAAGGTGTGGCTAACCCACTGGCAACGATTTTGTCGGTGAGTATGATGTTGCGTTACTCGTTAGATCTGGTTGATTTGGCGGATAAAATTGATGCGGCTGTGACGACGGTTCTCGACCAGGGGTTACGTACTGGTGACATCATGCAAGAGGGGATGAAGCAAATGAATACCGCTCAGATGGGTGATGCCGTTATTGCGGCGCTGAATGCTTAACCAAGTATATTGAACCTTTGCAACCCACGTGGTGGGGTAGGGGTGGCAAGGGTTTAAGGCAAAGCTGACATGGGCATAAGCCTATGTTGGTGCTCCAAACATTTTCTTAGAAGTGGGAATTGTACCATGCGTACCTATAATGTGGCAGTCGTGGGCGCCAGCGGCAACGTGGGCCGTGAAATGCTCAAGATTCTTGAAGATCGTAACTTTCCTGTGGGGAACGTCTATCCCCTGGCCTCTGAGCGCTCAGCAGGTAAAAAGGTCCCTTTTAAGGATGGCGAGCTGACGATTGAAAACCTAGAGACTTTTGATTTCTCTAAGGTAGAAATTGGCCTGTTCTCACCTGGGGCGAGTGTCTCCAAGATCTATGCACCCAAGGCTGCTGAAGCGGGGTGTGTGGTGGTTGATAATACCTCCTTTTTCCGTATGGATCCTGATGTTCCTCTGGTGGTTCCTGAGGTTAATCCTGACGCCATTGCGGAATACAAGAAGAAGGGGATTATTGCCAACCCTAACTGCTCAACCATTCAGATGATGGTGGCTTTGCAGCCTATCCATGAACTGGGTACCATTGAGCGTATCATTGTGAGCACCTATCAGGCCGTGTCTGGTGCTGGTAAAGATGCCATGGATGAGCTGTTTGAGCAGACCCGCTCAAAATATGTGGAAGCGCTTGAGGTTCCCCCCAAGAAGTTCACCAAGCCTATTGCGTTTAACTTGATCCCCCAGATCGATGTCTTCCTAGATAATGATTACACCAAGGAAGAGATGAAAATGGTCAATGAGACCAAAAAGATCATGGATTCTAGCATTGGTGTGACCGCCACGTGTGTTCGTGTGGGTGTGTTTAATGGCCATGCTGAGTCTATTACGGTGGAAACCAAGCGCAAGGTGACCGCTGCTCAAGCTCGTGAAGCCATGGAGAAAACCGAGGGCATCACTGTTGTGGATAACCCCGCTAAACTGGAGTACACCACACCTGTAGAGGCCTCTGGTGAGGATCCTACTTTTGTCTCACGTATTCGTGAAGATGAGAGTAAAGAGAATAGCCTGAACCTGTGGTGTGTTGCAGATAACTTGCGTAAAGGTGCAGCCCTCAACGCTGTGCAGATCGCTGAAGTTCTGATCCGCGATCATTTGAAATAAGCCTGTTTATTTCACAGCTGATTCATTAAACGCCCGTTCCTTATTGGAACGGGCGTTTTTTTATGGGGTCTATTGTGTTGGTTATAAAAAAAGGGGGGCTCGTATAGGGGGGATGGTTTGCTACGATCATTATTTTTAGGTCACGTTTTATAAAAAGAGTGGTGTGGTAGAGCTGAAGAGGAGGTCATTAGATGCTCTGAATGGGGCAAGATCGTTGGTGTCCCGTAAGGGGGGATGAACACTATAAACCTGTCATAGGTTTCTAAATAGGGGGGTGTTTATCGAAAAACCCTCTTTTTTTACGTTTAAGGTCAAGAGTTGACGGATAAACGCCGAAACAAATCGAAGGAGAAGCTTGTTTTTAGGGATGAAGAGGGTTGAGCATATGTTGAAACAGAAGCTTGCAATGGTGGCTGTGGCACTTTTTGGTTTGGTGACACAAGTCTTTGCTGGGGTCCAATTCAGCCAACCGATGCTCTATAGTGGCATTGGACAGCCTCTTCATCTGCAGATCGCAGTCCAGGATAGTGCGGGTGGAGAGTCACCACGGGTAGGGATTGCCAACCGCGGTGCATACCAGCAGCTATTAGGTATGGACATGCCCCTGGTCGTCTATCAGGCCGAGGTATCCGTTCAAAAAAAGGATCGGTTAGCGCTTTACACCATTCGGGGCCGCATCCCGGTGGAAGAGCCTCTCTTCCCTGTGTTACTCAACTATCAGGATACCTATGGGGTTGTTCATTATCATGCATTCAATGTGTCCTTGAAATTGAATGCACTTGATCCTGCAACCTTAATGCCTCAGAAACAGCCCAAGTTTCGGCATAATACTCTGCCGTACAACCCTTCACCGACAGCCCGATATGGTGATCCAACCCCGCAATCTCCGGCTCCCCAGGTACAAACTTTGGGTGCCCAGCCAGGGTTAATTCCTCCTGTGCCAGTAGAGTCTCAGCTCTCTGTCGCGTCTCGCTCTTTGGCAGAAAAAGAGATCACTCGTCTTGCCAACCAGCTACGTCAAAACACAACCCTGGATCTGGCGCGCGCTCAAGTTGGAATTTGGCTGGCTAATCGGGATCGCTTTAACCAACAAAATATGTTTGGTGGGGTGCAACAGGGGGCGCAGATTCGTTGGCCAGAGCCACAAGATATTGCGCAGTTGCCCCTCGATAAAAGTAAGAAGATGATTCAGCAACAGCAACGCTTGTGGGCAAAAAAACCGATGCAGGCCCCCATTATTTCCATCTCAGAGTTAGAGCGTAAACTTAAGCGAGATGGTGTCTTGGTGACCCATGATGCACCGTACAAAAAGTCTGTAAAATCTGATGAGACTGTAAGTAGTCAACCAAAATCACAGGGTCATGTTCTGCCGGTGCCACCGGCTAAACCTATTCTTAAGGTGACACCTGCCCCTTCTCAAAAAGCCCCTAAAGCTAAGAAACCCAAAGATGTAGAAAAAGAGACCGTAACAGCTTCCAAAAAAGAGTTAGCCAAAAAGGTTGCGCTACCAGATATGGCGCCTAAAGCTATTGTTAAACCGGTGGAGATGGTTGAACAACAGGCGACCAAGCCATCCGTTAAAACGGTAGACAAAAAGAGTGAATCAGCTCATGTGGCTAAACAAGAGCCCAAGCGCGTTATTGAGCATATTAAAGTTCCAGCAAAGCCTGACAGCCAGAAGAGGGTGAGGATGGATGAAGATTTGCCGCCCGCCACAAAACTGGTTAGTGACCGCGAAGCCATGATGAAAAGACGTATCCAGGCATTGGAAAAACGTTTGGTCATGATGGAAGGTGAAAACCAACAAATAGAAGAGGCCTCTGAGTATCTTCCTTGGATTCTTTCTGGACTTATGGGACTGATTGCCGGTATTGGTGGTGTGCTGTTAGCCATGCGTATGCAAGACCGTAAGGATGAGGACGAGGATGAGGGGATCTGGGAAGACGACCTGGAAGATGATGACCTTGATGAGGTGGAGAAGCGTTAACCGACGCATTTCCAAGCCTATGCCCGTGGCTGCGGGTGCAAAGATGGTCGCCCTGTTATTGATGTTATGGCCGGTCATGGCACTACCTGTTACCCATCTTGCTTGGGGCAGTTCTTTCGGTTTGTTGTTGCTGGCCACCTTTATTCAACGTCAACCTTTGTCTCCCTTGTTTGTATTATGGTGGCGGTTACGTTGGTTGTTCCTGGGCATTGTCTTGCTGCATGGTTTTATGACGCCAGGCCACCCCATAGTTCAACGCTTTGGGGACTTGCTGACACAAGAGGGGTTGATGCATGGGGGTATACAGAGTGCCCGACTCATCATCTTTACAGGGTTTGGCTTGCTGTTTGTGCAAAATACAACAGCGATACAGATTTTAACGGCGCTAAATCGGTGCCTACCCAGGCAGGGCTGGTTGAATAGGTATGGGCAACGGCTCATCAACCTGCTGGGGTTTACACTATTGAGTGCCCCTAGAATGGTCTCGATGGGTAATCAGCTGCAACAGGCGTTGCAACTGCGCAGGAGAGATCAAACCCAACAAGGGCTCCTCGGCTGGCTTAAAGGGTGGCAATTACGCGGTGAGCTCCTTCTCAACCGTATTTTAGATGATCTTCCTGCCCATGAAGAGGCCTTACGTGTACGGGGTTTTGATCATGAACTGCCACGGTTCTCTGCAACCCATCAAACATGGGGTGTGCGAGAAGGGGCCATACTCAGTGGACCAATAGCCGTAACACTCATGGGAATATGGCTTTAGAATGAACATCTTTCTAGATCTGACCTCCGGTATTGCAGGGGATATGTTTGTTGCCGCCTGTCTAGATCTGGGGGCTGACCAGTCTCAGTTGGAGCAAGCTTTAAACTCCCTAGATCTCCCTCCTTGGCATATGGTGGTGACTGAAACGACACGTGGGGGGCTAAGAGGTAAACATCTTCAGTTCCAGTTCCAGCCCGAACATCACCATCGACACCTAAGTACCATCCTTCAATTAATTAAGCAATCTCAACTCAGTGCGGCTGTTCAGAGGCGGGCTGAGTCGATTTTTACACTGCTGGCAAAAGCTGAAGCACATGTACATGGGGTTGACGTGCAGCAGGTGCATTTTCATGAAGTAGGCGCACTGGATGCTATTTTAGATGTTTGTGCCGCAGCGTGGTGTTTAGAGCATTTGTCTGTTGGGCAGGTGTACGCTTCCGCTTTACGTGTGGGGCAGGGCATGGTGCGCTGTGCGCATGGTCATATGTCGGTGCCCGTTCCTGCTGTGACACAGATGATTCAACAGCATGCTATTCCTGTTTTACCTATGGATGATGAAAAACTTCAAGGGGAGTTGGCGACACCGACAGGTGTGGCCATTTTGGCCCATTTGAAGGGGGAATATGGGGGGAACCCTCTGTCCCGTTTTGACCATGAAGGGGCTGGGTTGGGGAGTCGTGAGTTTTCCAGTCACGCGAACCGATTGCGCATTCTGGCGATGGTGAACCAGGAGAAACAGCGTGATTTACAGCAGGAGTCTGTCACGGTTTTGGTTGCGCATATTGACGATATGGATCCCCAGTGGCAAGGCCCTCTCTATGGTCTACTGTTATCTGCTGGTGCATTAGATGTCTCTATTGCGCCAGCCATGATGAAAAAAAATCGTTTGGGCGCGCGCATGGAGGTGTTATGTCACCCTCAAAATCAAGAAGAGCTGGCACGGTTGTTACTGATGCATACCACCACACTGGGGGTACGTTATGAGACAACCCAGCGCTGGGTGTTGTCACGCAAGTTGGTTGCCTATGAGACGCCGTGGGGTCCGCTAAGCGTAAAATGGGTAGACGCAGTGCCGAGATTGGAACATGATGACCTGTATCACATTGCCCAAAAACAGGGGTGGGGTTTACCTCATGCCCAGTGGCAGATTATGCAGTGGTTAAGTGCACACCTTAATGGTGTAAAAATGTCATAAATCACTCCCCTATGACAGATGCATAAATAGCGTGCAAACTCCTATGCATAAAAGAGTTTCCTGCTTTAATCACGCCATATTTATATGGTAGAAGCATGGGGACCTTTATCTGATATGTACATTATGGAGATGTTGCCCTATGGATTTGACTGCAGCCAAGCTTGTCTATCATCAATCTGCCGTGATCCCTGTGCGACGCCATGCCAAAGGGCAGTGGCAGGTTTTGATGATCACAAGCCGTAAGCGTCGTCGTTGGATTTTTCCCAAAGGTATGGTTGAGCCAAAAATGAAGCCAAGGGATTCAGCGGCTAAAGAGGCCTTGGAAGAGGCAGGTGTGAAAGGGCGGGTGGATAAGGTAGCGCTGGGTAGTTATAGAATCAAAAAGCGGCGTGGTGTTTGTGAGGTTGAGATCTATGCGCTATATGTTGATAAGATATTAAAAAAATGGCAGGAAGATTTTCGTAAACGACGGTGGGTTGATTTAGCCGATGCCCCGAAAAAGGTTGGTGAATCTGGTTTTCTCCCTTCACTGAAGGCATTATCCAATCGTTTGTCCAGTCGTTCTCACTAGTTCCCTTTGTTTCTAACAGCTTAATGCTCTATGCTATTAAGCTTCTGTGATGTCAAACAGAGGATTTTCTCATGCATTGGGCGCTCTGGGTTGGAACCATTCTGTTTTTTTATGCCGGTGTCTGTGCCTTCATGTTTTTTACACAGGAACGGCAGGTGTTTGTACCGCCTAGAGATTGGCGCACAACCCCGGCAGAATGGGGGCTAGATTATGAATCTGTTCAGCTTAAAAGCGAAGATCATCTTCTAAGTAGTTGGTTTCTACCCGGAGAGTTGCATAAACCTGTGGTGCTTTTTTTCCATGGGAACGCCAGTAATATTGGTGACCTTTCTGATTATGCCCGACTGTTTCATGGTTTGGGTTACAGCAGTTTATTATTGGATTACCGAGGGTATGGCCAAAGCCAAGGTAAACCTTCCGAACAGGGGCTCTATCAGGATGCGCAGGTTGCTCTGGCCCATCTGGTCCAGACTCGGCGTTTCAAACCAGAGCGGGTTATTCTATTTGGACACTCGCTTGGTGGTGGACCTGCAACATGGCTAGCGGTCCATGAACCGGTGGGTGGCTTAGTGTTGGAAGGGACGTTTACCTCGATACCTGATCGTGCAGCGCAGCTCTATCCTTGGTTACCCATAAGGATGTTGGCACATATCCAATTTCCCAATTTAAAAAATATACGTGATGTCAAGCTGCCTTTATTGATTATCCACAGTCAGGAAGATGAAATTATCCCTATTGAACATGGCCGTACCCTCTACCGAACGGCTGTTGGGGATAAGAGCATGGTGACGACGGTTGGTCCCCATGATGGCGGTGTTGAACTCAATATAGAGGCTATTCGAAATGGGCTCATCGGTCTTGAGGGGCGTATGAAGGTCTATCACCAACAGTAATCGTTTGAGCCTGTTTATCGTGTGGCTAAAGCGGGACCATATCGGTCTCTCGTAGAATGTAGAGGCTGTGCATGTTAGATGCAGGTTCAATCCTACAATAGATAAAGCCCAACAGTATGGCAGACAGCAACGGTTTAACTTTTAAATCGGTCCAACATGCGGTTCAGCTCAGAGGCTACACCCGTTAACCCGCTGGAGTTTTCTTTGACATCAACACTGAGCGCATTGAGCTCCTGAACCACTTGTTTAACCTTGACCATGGCACCTGTCACATCCTGCGAAGCGTCTGAAGCATCGCCTACATGACCTGCAATACCCGCACTAGCTTGCGCTGCACTGGATACATTTTGAGCGGCATGTTCCATATCGGTAGAAGAGCTAGCCACATTGCGGGTGACATCCTGAATACGCTGCGAGATCTCTTGGACCTGAGAGTTTAAGGCGACCATATCCTGTGCGGTATCGGTCACTTGATGTGAAGCTTCTTGGGTATCATTGGCAACAGAGATCATAGAACCATTGATCTCTGTCACAGCGGCCCCTTGATCCACCATAGATTCAAGAATCTCTTCATTGGCCAGTGCAATTCGATCAATCGCTTCAACAACTGTGTGGGATACTTCAGCGACCTGTTTGGTGTGTTGCTGGATTAATGTGATTTTGCTAGAGATCATTTTGGTGGCATCGCTGGTCTGCTTGGCCAGATCTTTAACCTCATTGGCAACGACGGCAAACCCCATGCCTGCCTCACCCGCGCCAGCGGCTTCAATAGAGGCATTAAGGGCCAGCATATTGGTTTGGTGGGCAATGTTGCTGATGAGCCCTACGACATTACCAATCTCTTCCGCTGCTGAGGTTAGGTGGGCCACGACATCGGTAATGCTATTGGATCTTGCTTTAGCATGATCCGTCTCTTGAGTAGCGCTTTCGCATTTATTGCGTACATCCTGCAGTGCGACGGTTATGGCATCCAGGCTAGAGGCAACTGAACCCACGACTTCTGTCGTACGCTCCGTGGTGGTGCTCACTTGCGACATACCATCACAGGCCTGTTCTGACACACTGGCAACGGCCATTAGGCTTTCACTGGCCTGATCTGCGGCCGATGCAATGGAGCTACTTCCCTGGTTAATACGGGTCATGAGCTGCGAAGCGGACTGCATATCACCATTCAAGCGTTCGGTCTCATGAGAGATGGCATCCATACCGTCATTGGCGCTCAGTGTGGCACCTGTTGCGGCCTCTGTTCGTCTGGCCATCTCTTCAGAGGCGGCAAACATACTCTCCGACACCTGTACCAGCTTCTGTGATGCCTCAGAAACCTGTCTGGCGTTCTGTTTGGTATTGACAACAATGCCTTGAATGACCTCAACAAAGCTATTAAACCAGCTGGTGAGGTTGCCCAGTTCATCTTTACGGTTTTCGGGTAGGCGATGGGCTAAGTCAGGCTCTTCACCTTCGGCAAATTCACGCATCTGTTTGGTCAGATGTTGAATTGGGCGAATAATCATACCGGCATAGAGATACGCAGAAACCAGTGTGATCATGATAAAGACAACGATCGCTAAAATGAGTAACTGCTGGCTGGTTGCGGTTTGAGATTTACTATTTTGAACAACCGTTTCAATCTGCGCATTGGTTTTTAATACCCCTTGGCTTAAGGTCACTGTGCCATTGAGGTCGGTTGAAAGTGTCGTTAACCCTTCAACCTCTTGATCAATTTTATCGGTAAACTGCTTCATCTGTGTGACAGACTGCTTCAACCCAATCAGGGCTTCACGCTTGGTTGTCTCTTGCAGATCGGTTACCTCATCTGCAATATCCATTAACATATCTTGAACTTCGCCCTCAGGTAGCTCTTCAACAATATCCTCTACATTTTGAGCCAGGTCGGTTAAGGCTTCTGAAATTTTGCGGATTTTCCGGTCGGTAATACGTATACGTTGGTTGGCTTTTGAAATATCAACAGCAATGGCACTGAAGTTGGCAGAGGTGGTCGATAGTTTTTGATCGACACTCAAAATGCGTTCTTGAGCATTTTGGCTGTTTTTTACACCAAGGCCTGTTTTTTCTAAAATAGATTGAAAGCCTTCGTTAAGTTGCCCAAAGAAAAGGTGCGTAAAAAACAGCAGTAGAACCATGAGCAAGCTCATGACAATACCGTTACCGATTATTTTCTGTTTCAGTGTCATCCGTTACATCCCCCCAACCATCCTTAAACCAGCATATGCCCTGTTTGAGATTTAGTGTTTCCCCATGTGCACTAAAAATATGACGTGTGCTTGTGATATCAAGTGATGGGGAGGGTATACCCTCCCCATCAGCGGGATTTATTTGGCGGCCTCTTTTTCATACATCTTAACGGCCTTATTCATCTGTTTAAGTAATGGCAGGTTGGTCTTTGCCAATGTTTGAATTTTATCCATAGGGATAGAGGATGTCGCAGGGTCTGCCCCAAATGCCACGATGGGTTTAAAGCTTGTCCACAATCCATTAACCACACCTAACTGCGTGCGGATCGTTTCACTCTTTGTCCCTGGAAGGTCGAGTGTCGAGTCACCATCAAGCAGGCCTTTTAAGGTCCGCTCAAAAAGTGAGTAGGTCTCAAGTAGGTTCAGCTTATTATTTTCGGTGTCATGCCCATAGGCGGCTAATAGAAACTCTTTGCTCATTTTTTGTGTGAGCATACGTTGTTTCCCCGAGAGATTAATGGTCACAGCCAAGCCTGGGTCAGCTTTCATACCCGCTTTACTGGCATCTTTTTCATAAAGCTTAACACCTTTGTTCATTTGCTTAAGCAGGGGTAGGTTTTGGGCGGAAATAAGATCGATTTGCTCTTTGCTAACACTGCCAGAAGCTAAGATAGCATCAATAACGGGTTGAAAAGACCCCCAAATCTTTTCAACTTTGCCGAGCTGACGGCGAATACGCTTGGTGTTGGTTGGTGGCAACTTGAGATCTGCATCACCATCACGCAACCCTTTTAAGGTTTTGTCAAAAAGTGCAGCGGTTCCTTTAAGGTTTGTGAGGTTTGCGGCTTTATCAACATCCAGAGCAATGAGCATGACTTCCTTACTCATTTTCTGAGTAAGCATGCGCTGTTTGCCCGATAAGTTGAGCACTACGCCATATTCAGCTGCCGTTGGTCCACCCATGGCGTGGAGCTGGACAGGAATTAGGCCAACCAGTAGTAGCAGAGCCCAAACCATTGGGCCTACCCGTTTTTGCCATCTCAAACGTGCCATTTTTCCCCCCTTATTGGGAATGGATGAAGGTGGGCTATAACGCCGCATCAATCGTGCAGACTGCAATTTCCCACATAATAGGGAAATGATCTATATCAGGAATTTCTAATGCGGGAAATGATGTCTAAGCCCAGCCATATTAAAGAAACTTGGCGTTCATTGTATGGGTATCAAAGGCTGGAAAAATTGATATAGATCAAAATACAAGCCTAAAGGTCACAAATTGTTTCACATCAGAGATGAAGGCATGGTCCAACGGGGTATAGATATAATTTATGACTCTGTGTTTAGTAAAATAGAGCTTAAAAGGGTGTGGTGAGTGTAAAGCAACGGTGGAGTTGATGATTGGTTAGATAATTCTCAATATGCTTAGGGGGAGAGGCCAAAATAATATGTTTCTCAGGGCCAAAATTTTGCCGTAAAGCGGCCAGTAACCCCAGGCCAGTACCATCCATGCCTGTTAACCCACCCATAAAAATAACCATTTTTTCTGCCTGCATATGTGGATGTAGAGCATCGCTAAAGCTGTTTAAAAGTGAATGGTTAAAAAAACCACGTAGAAAGACATTAACAACGTCACCATTTCGCACAACATGTACAGACATCAGCCCATCCCTGGTTCTGTGGTTATCACGCAGGTTCACTATTATATTTTTAAGTGTAGATATCAATATATGAATATGTGTGATGTAAACAGCAGGGTGTTGGTATTTACATGTTTTGCGCGGATGTTATATATAAGCTGATAAGCTGTTGTAACAGGGGGGGAGAGCAGGAGGATCGATGAAAATCTGTTACACTTTTTCCGATGAGAGGTTGGTTGGATCATTTTTAGACAGATATGCTGATTTTTTATACACAGGGGTTACGTTTTGTTCGTCAGCAACCTTAATAGAGTTGCTCAGCTGAACGTGCTTAGCCAACGTTGTGTTACGGTCTAAGGGCCGGGGATGGCGGTGATAAAATACTTGCCAGCAACCGCTTCTAAAAGAAAACCACCCATCATGAGTTTGGTGAGATCTGACCATCTGTTCAGTTCTATCTAAATAGATCCCCCAACGGACTTTTCTGACATATCCACCATGCAACCATGGTGATCGTTGCATATGCTGCTTTACCCCTTATCTCTCTGATATAGCGAGTCTGATCTTATATATCATGGGCGTAAAACTGTCCTTTAATGAATCTTTATCGGAAGGTTTATCCTGAGGGCGTGCGCTTGAATAAGAGAAAGGGGAAAGAAACGGTGCAGAGGCATGGAAAAGAGCATAACCCCTCTTTTCCATGCCTCTCAGTTTTATTCTGGGTCCAGATCGTATCCCATGCAGACTTCCATTGGATCATCCGAAGGGGCCCGGACGAAGTTCATTTTCTCCAGGGCTTTGAGCATCGGGGTGTTTTCAGGACGTACATAGGCCACCATACGGCGTATGCCACGCTGTTTGGCAATTTCAGATAACCGTTTGATCAGGGTTTGGGCCAAGCCATTGCCACGCATGGTTTCACGGACGACAAATGCAACTTCCCCTAAATTAACTTCCGGTATGTAGTAGTAACGTCCTACCGCTTCAATTTGTTCGATCACACCTTCTTTACGGATAATGCAGAGCGCGGGGTCTTTGTCCTGATCAACATTGACCAGAGAGTACGCTTTTTCACGAGACATCTGTTCCGGGTTAAACCGGTAGCGCAGAAGTTTGGTTTCCTGAGTATGTGAGTAGAAAAACTCCTGCAGATGGCGTTCATCCGAGGGGTGTAGGGGGCGTAAGAAAAAGTGTCCATCAATTTTCAGTTCAACTTTTTCCATTTCCACTTCTCCAAACTCCTTCAAAGAAGTGCCATGAACCTTTTGATAACTTGGTACCCAAAAATGATCCCGGACTTTTTCCAGTAGCCAATCCCGGAAATCTGGATGTGCGACCTGGATCAACTCCAAAGCACGTTCACGGATACTTTTCCCCCTTAATGAAGCGATCCCATACTCTGTCACAACATAATGTACATCCCCTCGCGAGGTTACGACCCCTGAGCCTTCTGCAATAAAGGGCACAATACGTGAGATGGTCCCATCTTTAGTCGTGGAGGGCAGGGCGATAATGGGGCGCCCGCCTTTACTGAGGTTCGCACCACGAATGAAGTCCACTTGGCCACCAATACCGCTATAAAACCGATGACCAACCGAGTCTGAGACCACCTGTCCGGTTAGATCGACCTCAATGGCAGAGTTAATGGCGACCACCTGATCATTCTTACCAATGGTTGCTGGGTTGTTCACATATTCTGAGGGTAAAAATTCAATGTGGGGATTTTCATCGACATAGTCATAGATGCGTTTGGTGCCCATACAGAATGAGGTCACACTACGGCCACGTTGGGTGTTTTTGAAGCGATTGTTAATATTACCACTCTGCAGTAGATCAATCACACCATCACTAATCATCTCACTATGCAGACCCAAATCATTATGTTGATTCAGGCTTGCTAACACTCCATTGGGAATACTGCCAATACCCAATTGTAAGCAGCTTCCATCTTCGACCAACATGGAGACGTATTGGCCGATTCGATGGCTGACATCATCAACCTTTTGTAGGGGGAGTTCTACAACTGGGGTATTGATCTCAACTGCATAATCGATCTGATTAATATGGATAAAACTCTCCCCAAAGGTTCGTGGCATATACGCATTGATTTGTGCGATAACATGCTTGGCATGGCGAACTGCGCTGGAGACAACATCCACTGAAACACCTAGAGAGCAGTACCCGTTTACATCCGGTGGGGTAACTTGAATGATTGCAACATCTAGAGGAAGAATACCCTCCTCAAACAGCGCAGGTACCTCTGAAAGAAAGGAGGGCGTGTAATCGGCATAACCATCTCGTACGGCCTCTCTTGGGCCACGGCCTAGAAAAAGAGAGTTGAGACGGAGATGATCTTTATATTTTTCTTCTGCCCATGGGGTATCCCCCAAGGTGAGAATATGGGTTAGCTCAATATCATGGAATTGATCAATATGGGCAAGAAGTTGATCAACAACAGCGACAGGGCTTGCAGCATTAGAGCCTATAAACACACGATCGCCTGCCTTAATGACCCGTTTCCACTCTTTCTTACCAAGAACTGAAACCACTTCCATGCTATCCACTCCTCAATTCCCTGTAATCCACAGGCCCTATTGGCCTTGAAATTTAGGGGAGAGCCTCACCCCCCTACCTCCTGTATGCGCCTGCTTGGAGGAAAAGTCTATAGCCTGATTTGAAATAAGGATGATCACCCGGCGTTATGTAAGCAACCCGTTATATGTTCTGCAAAAAGTCACAAAAAAATAACGATAATGAAGAGGTTTTTTCATGAAAAAGAGCCTCTTTTGGGCCTGTTTTTAAGAGGTTTTTTTATGATTAAAATATGGTCTGGCATTATAAAAATGATTTATTGATGAAAAAAAAACCAAAAATGTGCCATTTCTCGATATAATTCAGTTTTTCCCAGCGTAAATATTTAGTAGATTGATACGCTGAATTCCAAAATGATGTGTTTATGATATTTAGAGTCCGTTTTTTTGCTCTAAATTAATAGGGGGGCTCCTGAACCTGGGGGGGACAGGGAGCTTGTGCAGATGGCTGCATGGATCAGGCTGAGATCGATCCTCATGGAGTCAGGCTGTATACGCAGAGCGTATGAGGAGGAAGTAGATGCGTTGGTTGAAATCTTTGTGGCAACTCCTGCGTCAACCCAGCAGTAAATATCCCTTAGGGATTTTAGTTGCTGTGGGTGGTGTGGCTGGCATTCTGTTTATTGGTACACTTCAGTTTGGTCTGGCGACGACCAATAGTCTGGAGTTTTGTGTCTCCTGCCACTCTATGCAGTTCCCCTATGAAGAGTATAAGGACTCCCCACACTATCGTAATCCCTCAGGTGTGCGTGCCACATGTGCTGACTGTCATGTACCCCATGATAAAGATCTAACAGGGTGGATTGACAAAATGATTGCCAAGGTCATGGCAGCCAAGGATGTCTACCATGAGATCTTAGGAACCGCCAGTACCAAAGAGAAGTTCGAGGCGCACCGCTGGACCATGGCGAACCGCGTATGGGACAAAATGCGTGAGCGTGGTTCTAAAGAGTGTCTGCACTGCCATAACTTTGAGTTCATGGACTTTGGTGAACAAGACCGCATGGCCAGTAAGCGACACAAACGAGCCGTGGAAAATGGTAAGCACTGCATCGACTGTCATAAAGGTATTGCTCACGAAGAACCTGAAGAGCCTGAAGAGGAAGAAAAGAGCTAAGCTACTTTTCCAATAGAACTCAGTATTCAAAAGCGCACCTCTTTGAGGTGCGCTTTTTTATTTGTTTTCTAGTTCCCGTTGGTGGGGCTGTGTCATGGTTTGATGGTGTATATGGATATTGACTCAGTGAAGGGGCTAAAAGGGAAAAACTGATACATCTGTGGATAGGTGGGTTTGAGAACGTCCCTTTTAAGCTAGGATTCTAGCCATTGATATGATGATGCTTACACCACCATCCAGATGAATGAGTAACTCTATGCCCTCTACAAGATGCCATCCTTTATTTTATCATTCGGAATCAGCATCTCGCGGTATGTTGGGCTTATGGAAGAAGAGGGCTGAGCTGTGTGAGAGCAGAAATCTTTGGCCATGGTTGCAAAAGGGGCTGTATTTTGAGCTCGAACAAACAGGAGAAGCTACGTAATGACGCGGTTCAATCTGATCATCTACGAGAAAGTGTGCACTAGGTTATCAGCTCCTCTTCCTGAGTTCATAGCATGGATAGAAGCTGTATAAAAACCCTCTGTTATTCCCTTCCTGTGAGGGGTATAAGCGTGCTCAGAAGTGGGGGAGGGGTGTAGAGGCGTGGACTAAATAGCGTGCTACCTGATCGATGTCAGTGTGTACCTGCTGTTTTATTCTATGGTAAACGGTCAGCAGTATGATGGGTATGTAGAGTGGGTTTGTGTCAGGTTCACAACCATGATGGAAATAAAAACCTGGCTTTAGATCAAAGTGGGCGATGTTCTTCTGGAATAAGAATACCTAGTAGGTGGGGATACATGGGGTCATTTTTGGGTGTTTAAGCATCCCCTACGCTTAACTGATCCCATTTTGTCATAACTTCATCCAACGGTAGTGGCTTGCTGTAGTAAAAGCCTTGTATCAGATGACAGCCCGACTGGGTGATGAATGAGCGCTGGGCTTCATTTTCAACCCCTTCTGCAACCACATCTAACCCTAAGTTTCGGGCTAGGGAGACGATCGCCTCCAAAATAGCCTGGTCTGCTTTATCTTTTTCTACGGTCTGCACAAAAGCACGGTCAACTTTAAGTGTATGAAAGGGGAACCGCTTCAGGTAGGCCAGAGATGAATAGCCGGTACCGAAGTCATCCAGGGCGATATGAACACCAAGATCAACCAGTTCTTTCAACAGTGCAGTGGCTTGATCCACACTCCCCATAACGGTGCTTTCTGTTATCTCTAATTCCAGCCGCTGAGGGGGGATTTTATGCTCTTTCAGGGCCTGTTTAACGACATCGACCAATCCTTCCTGGGTGAACTGTCTGGGGGATAAATTGGCCGAAAGCACCACAGGTGGAAAGCCTTTTTTATCCAACAAGGCAATATCACGACAGGTTCGGTTAATAACCCAACTGCCCAAAGGAATAATGAGCCCCGTCTCTTCTGCAATGGGAATAAAATCTCCTGGTGAGATAATTTCACCTTCTGGGGTAATCCAGCGTACCAGAGCTTCAAAGCCTGAGACCTGTGGATCATCGCCACAGCTCACTTTAGGTTGATAAAAGAGTGTAAGTTCTTCCTGCTCAATCGCTTTACGTAAACGACCTTCCAAGCTCAAGCGCTTGGAAGCGCTCTGCTCCATCGTTTGGGTGAAGAAGGTAAAGGTATCTCCACCACTGGCTTTAGCACGACCTAACGCAGAGTCGGCATAGCGAATTAAAGTCGTGGTTTCTGTACTGTCATCAGGGTTGATACTAATACCGATGCCAGCTGTAAAGACCAGCTCTGTCTCTTTAATTTTTATGGGTTCTGCAAGGGTGGTTTGAATTTTTCGCAGAACGGACAAAATGGATTGGGTTGAGAGAAGATCACGAGTAATAAAGCCAAACTCATCACTGCCCATCCGTGCGACCGTATCACCCGCACGTAGGGTTTTTTTAAAACGTTGGGCCATTTCAGTAAGAATAAGGTCACCCACCTCATGTCCTAATGAGTCATTGACCTTACGGAACCCATCCAACCCTAAAAGGATAACAGCTACTTTTTCACTGCTGCGTCGGGCGTGGGTCAATACCTGCTGAAGACGGTCAGAAAACAGGGTGCGGTTAGGTAACCCGGTTAAAGCATCCTCATGGGTTGCTGTCTGGGTTGGGTTGGCCTGTTTGCTCTGTTCGCTTAGGTCTCTAACCACCACCACATAACTTTGTGGTTCCCCTGTGTGATCTTTGATCAAGTTGACACGAACTTGTTCTTGATAGAGTTCACCATTTCGACGGCTGTTTTGCCACTGAACATGCCAACTGCCATCCGATCGCACATGATCTAGGATTTCACTTAATCCTGAGTGGGTCTCCATACACGGGCCACTTCGGCAAAGTTGTGCTGGCTTAGCCAGTAGCTCTTCCCAATGGTAACCACTGATAATGCTGTAGGCTTCATTGGCGGTTTGAACCAAACCTTGATGATCCAGTAACAAGACCCCCTCTTGGGTATTATCATAGAGGGTATTAACCAAGCGTGCGTAGTAGGTCAGCTGATCTTTGGCCTGAATCAGCATAGCCTCAAGGCTCTCTAAGCGGTCACTTAAATGCCGGGTCTCTTCCATCGAGTGAAAAGCAACCCATAACCAGGAGGGCTCGTTAGGTTCTTTTATAATCATGAAGTAGGCTTCTACTTCAATAGGGTGCTTTGTCTGCTGGTAGGGATATGTTTTTGTAAAGCGTACCAACGGTGCCCCTGGCTGGCAGGAGATCAACTCATCTGCCATACCAAAGTCAGGGCGACTGGCGTCAAGCTCTGGAAAAAACAGTTGGATGTCCAGTTTTTGATCTGAGCTCTGTTCGGTAATTTTTAAGAGTTTACGAGCACGGCTATTTAAATAGTGCAGGGTGCCGTTATGATCCACACCAACAATGGCCACAGGAATCCATTGGCTTGGAAAATGAGCAGGCAGCAACATCTGTTTCGAAGGCTTCTTCATCAATAGGGATATCCAGTCCAGGCTGTGTAACCGTTCCAAGCCTTTAGCGTCATGCGCTTAGTGTTCTTAAACTTTATCTGCACGTTCGGTTTGAACTCTCTAAATCTTAAGCACTAGCGTAAGTATAAACAGGTCTTAGCCAGCTTGCACCCTTCGATGTATTTAAAGTGATTACCCATCATCGGGTAGATCTCTCTTTGGTGTTGGTGTCAGCAAGCGGGTTGCTTCTTGAACAAGCTCTTTACCAAGCAGGGGTTTCATTAAGTACGCTTGTATGCCCATCTTTATGGCCTGATCTTCATCCAACTCTTCACTATAACCGGTGCAGAGAATAATTGGGATATCTTCCCGCACAGAGAGAGCCTGTTTGGCCAACTGCGAGCCAACCATGCCTGGCATATTATGATCGGTGATGATCAGATCAAAGGCATCTGGCTGTGACTGAAAGGCCTCCCATGCCTGCAATGGGTTTGGGAAGGGTTGTACATAAAAACCAGCCCGTTTGAGTTGCATCTGTGCGGCTTCCAAGACATCTGGTTCATCATCCACCAGCATAATACTGGCTTCAGGTATACCTTGTGGAATTTCCCCACGATTACTCGGCGGTGTTAGCGTTGGTTGATCAAACTCTTTTTCCAGAGTGGGTAGATATACATGAAAAACACTGCCGACCCCAACTTCACTCTCTACCGTTACGGTTCCTCCATGTTTATGGACAATCCCATGAACCACAGAGAGACCCAAGCCTGTGCCTTCCCCGAGCTTACTGGTTGTGAAAAAAGGATCAAAAATATGTTCTAGATGGTGGGAAGGAATACCACAACCACTATCCCGTACGGATGTACAGATATAGCTACCCTTTTTTAGCGCACTAGGCAGATCGTCCTGAAGGTCTCTACGCTGTAAGGTGACGGTCAGTGTTCCGCCTTGATCTTTACGCATGGCACGGGCAGCGTTGGTACAAAGATTCATGAGCACCTGTTGGAGCTGGGTAGGGTCTGCTCGAACCAGCACCTCCATTTTAGGTACATCTGTTACGATTTGAATGGAGCTGGGTAGGGTTGCACGTAGTAATGTTAGGGCTTCGCGGATCACTGTAATCGGATCCATGGCCACCATCCCTTCATCAGAAGGGCGACTAAAATCTAACAAGCGCTTAACCAGATCCCGGGCACGATTGCCAGCATCATAGACCTGTTTTAGGTTTCGATAGGCTCGGCTCTCTTCTGGAACCTGATTGAAGGTCAGTTCTGTAAAGCCCAGGATGGCACTGAGTATATTGTTAAAATCATGAGCGATTCCACCTGCTAAGGTACCCACAGCTTCCATTTTACGGGCTTGACGTAGCTGATTTTCCATACCTTTTCGGTCGGTAATATCTTGAATAACACCGACAAGACCAGCCACTTCGCCATTGTTGTTATAGAAGACACCTTTATTAAGGATGATGTCATGGCGCAGACCATCGGCGTAGGTAAGTACCGTTTCGTAGGATTGCTTGCCACCATTGAGAAACAGAAACTGGTCGGTTTGATCGTAATGACGGGCAAGGTCAGGAGGAACGATGTCAAAAACGGTTTTCCCGACCAATTGTGCACTTTCCAGACCTAGGACATCCTCAAAAGCTTTATTACACCCAAGGTAGCGTCCATTACTATCTTTGTGGAAGACCGGTGTTGGAATATTATCCAGCAGAACATTTTGGAAGTGGAGTTGATCTTTCAGTTGATTGACAGCATCTTGCTGAGTCGTAATATCCCTAGCCACCATCACGACAGAGTCTGGCTGTTGACTTCCGCTCTGTCCAAAGGGGGTTAGGCGTGCCTCAAACGTATAGGCTTTTTCACGGCCTATGATGGTAAATGTTAAAGTCTGGAGCCGGCCTGTAATCAGGGTTCGGGAGATCGCTTCGGTGAGATGTTCTGCCTGATCATGTACAAACAATCCTTCCAGGGTATGGCCTGGAGTTTGTAGCGCATAGTTTCGTAACAGCTCCTCGTGGGTGGTGAGGATCTCTAGACACCGGCCTTCTTTACTCACCAGAAAAACCAAGTCAGGTAGTGCATTAACTACGGCACGTAAACGCGCTTCATTATGAAGGCTTTCCCCCAATACTTGCCGGTATTGGGTAAGCATGGTGTGCATATGGGCAGCCAGCTCTCCAAGCTCATCATTTTCATGGCCAGCAGGGGGGTGAATGCCGGTACGTGTCGCGTCATGGGGTCCTGTATGGTCAAGGTCATCAATCATGACCTTGAGGGGTTTGGTCAGTCTAAGATGGAACAAAAGTGTAAGAATAAATGCCAGACCAATGGTGCGAAACATCGTATCCAGAATAGTCAGAGAGGCTCTGACTAGAAAATCCTCAGCAATGCGAGGCCCATCTAGCTGTACAGTCAACAACCCTACAGCCTGCTGTTTGGGTTTATGTATTTCCAAAGGTTGCTGAAAATCAGTTTGTTCCCCCAATAACCAAAGCGCCAGGGTATCGGTGACATGGGTATCGTGCAGCGCTGAGCGTGATGCCAATTCATGGCCAAAGTCATCCCGCAGTGCAGCCCAGCGGATAGGACCATAGGCAAAGAGACTATCCATGACCTCTTCAGCCAACTGTTTATCCAGTTGATAGGAGGCCAAAGCGGCAGAGTGAGACATCATTTCCAGAATTTGGGTGACAGTCCGATCGATGCGCTCCCGTTCACGGCTAAGATCCGTTGTAATTTGGATCACACTCGCTAGAAGTGCCAGCACAAAAGCAACCACAAAAACCTGAATGGAGAGCCGTTTACTTAGGGTAGTACTCACCATATGTCGGACCATCCTGCTTTCCCTTCCTGCCAGAGTTGTATGCTCAAGTCATTCCGTTAAACATGCATGACTAGAATGCAATATCTTGATTCAAAAAGAATAGGAAATAAAAATAGGATAGAGTGTTTCTCTTTAGAAGGCGTGGTCTAAAAAATGCAGCTTGGTTAAGATGGGACATAAATGGTGCCCATCTTACGGATAGTTTTTAAGTTGCTGGAGTGACTCTAGCCCGATGAATAGGTATGGGGAGGTCATTATGACCACACTATTTTCTCTTTTCTTGTTGATTGCCGTTGCTGTAGCTCTAATTAGCAGTGTATTTAGCCTGTTACGTACAACAGAACGGGATTTATAATAATCCATTTTCTCGCCGGTCCCGCTTTGCTGTATATGAAATCCTGCCCGACATTGCGTATCGAACGGCTACTCTGATAATCTGTATTCTTAATCGTTCTTGTTTGCATAGATGTCAAAGAACTAACAGAGTTGGGGTTGGACAGGAACGTGGTTCATTTTTTTGAGGTTTGGTTGGCTTTACTTAATGATGTCACCCCATGGCTTCTTTTGGGGTTAGTGCTCGCAGGTTTACTCAAGGCCTGGGTACCTGATAAGTGGGTTGTCGGTTTTCTCGGTGGGTAAGGAGTAATACCCATTTTTTGGGGCGCGACAATCGGTGCCCCTTACCCCCTATGTTCGTGTAGTGTTATTCCCATGGCCCTTGCCTTACGTAAGCAAGGGGCCTCAAAAAGTTCCACCGTCTCTTTTCTAGTGGCTACCCCTGAAACAGGTGTTGATTCCATACTTGTTTCATGGATTATGCTGGGGCCTTGGCTAACGGTGATCCGTCCTGTTTCAGCCATATTTTGCGCCATTTTTGCGGGGCTTCTTACCTGGTGGTGGCAACATTATCGTACCCGTGCTGTGGTCACTGCGCCTGCAACGGCTGTTTCTCTTCCCGTTCAATCTTCTAGCATATCTGTTGTTTCTCAAAATCTAGAATCTGGTGGATGTTGCAGTAACAGCAGCTGCTGTGATGATAATGCCGTGCCGTTACCGGAAATATTCTGGCAACGTAATCTTTACGGTGTTCGTTATGCCATCAATGATCTCTTTGATGATCTGGCGTTATGGATTTTTGCGGGGTTACTCTTAGCTGCTGTGGTTCTTATGCTGGTTCCTCCAGGTCAACTCTCTTACCTTGCAGGGTGGGGCGTAACCGGACTTTTTGTCGTGATGCTTATGAGTGTCCCGATCTATGTCTGTGCCACAGCTTCAACACCGTTGGCTGCCGCGATGTTGCATGCGGGTATATCACCAGGTATGGCGTTGGTCTTTTTATTGACAGGTCCCGCAACCAGTATGGTCACCCTGGCATTATTAGGTAAAGAGTTGGGCCGTGCGACCCTGGTGACCTATCTGGTCGGTATTGGCATGGGTGGCATTCTTTGTGGTGTGGTCACGGATTGGCTTTTTAAACGTATGGCATGGCCTGTAACCTTTACACCCCTCGCTTCAGAAGCGGGTATCAATGCGTTCGGCTTGATCGGAGTTCAGTGGCTGAGTACCGCTCTCTTTTTATCGATGGTGCTTCGGTTTCTCTGGAAGTCTTACCGATAAATAGGTCTGTGTGTAAAAAACACATACGCTTGTTTGTGGGACAACAGATGCCTTTATATCGCAGTGCTTGCGTTGCTCAGGCGAGGTACATTGTATACAAAGGATCTGCTCTTAAGGGGCATGTGAAAGATCAACTGAACACCTCTAGTTGGTCAGTTGACAGGATACCGTTTTTTGGGGGGGCAATTAGGCCGCTGCGCGCTGTATCTGACTTTTAAGTAATGGTATTGCCTTTTAACAGGGATTATTCATATTCAATTTTGAGTGAATCATTTACAGGATTTTGTCCCAAACACAAAGCGGGATCCTTACGGATCCCGCTTTGTGTTTGGGACGGAGTTAAGCTTCTATTCGTGATGATCCCTGTGTGTGATTTTCACGATACAGTCGTTCGCAACAAAAAACGGGATCCAAAAGGATCCCGTTTTTTGTTTGAATGGTTTACTTACTACTTAGCCAACCTTCTGGTAGTAGACATTCTGTATGTGTGTCGCATCAGCCAAGAAGTACCAACGTTCCATGAACAAACCGAGCATTTGGAATGCAAAGGTAAAGATCAATAGATCTTGCAGGTTCATGGTGGCACCAATGGCGAGGAACATCAGGGTGGTCGGGAAGGCAATGCCAATCGCCATCCACTTAACCACAAGCAAGGTTAGGGGGTGCTTACCATGGAAGAACTCCTTGGTATTAAAAGAACCCGCCATGAAGCCCATGGATTTTTGCTGAATATTGGGATGATGGTAGCCAATGGCACTACGTAGGGTCATAGCCTCACCGAGCTTACCGTTACGCAGTACCGTCCAGATACGTACCACCATGGCCAATGCGGTCAGTATGACAGCCAGTGTCACATTAAGGGCAATGATCTTCTCATTACCTGTCGTGTAGGCATAAACCACACCGGCGACGAACCCTGAAGATAAACCCATGAGGATAAAGTTGAAAACCGTCAGGGGTGTATTCCACTCTGGGAAAAAACGTACCGAGGCGTAGATCATACCGGTTGCAACAAACAACAACATGGCCGCAGCAATGGTCAGCCACCCGATGAGTAAAGAGCACTCAACTTTGGCAAAACCTAGATCTGCCACAAAATCCAGATTGAGGTAGTGCAAGGCCGCATAAATAAAGACCAAACCCATAACCACTGGCAGTAATAGCACCTCTTTCGAGAGCCATGATGTGCGCCAACGGGTAGCGGCACGCCAGCCACGACCTGGGTGGCTTAGGTGGAATAGTGAAGCAAAGAGACCGAGCACAAGTAAGCCCAGTGCAGCAATGGCACCCATTCCATAGTAGCCACTCGCTGCGACATCAATGCCGCTGGCTTTGGCAAAAGTTTGAGTCGTTACCACCGAGGTCGCTAGGCCTTGGCCTGCACCGATTAAGGTGGTGAGAAAAACGACGGAATATGCCGGTTTCATGGCGTTCTCCGAATAGCAAAGCAATCCTGGGTTAGGGTATCAAAAGATACCCACCCAACGAAATTCCAAATCAGAGGGATGACTTCTCTTCAGCCATCGGGTTATCCCCCCGGATCACATCTTCCTCTTTGATATCCGCATGGTTGCGGCGGCGAGGTAGATAGTGGTTGGCCGGTTGGGTACCCAGCTCAGGCATCAGCTGGAAGCCGCCATTCTCACGGATCTGCTGGGAAGCCTGAGAGTCTGGGTCATGCACATCACCAAAGACCCGGGCGCCTGCAGGGCAAGCCATGACACATGATGGCTTACGTTCTGCTTCCGGCAGTTTTTCATCATAGATACGATCCACGCAGAGGGTGCATTTTTTCATCACCTTCTCACCGGGATCGAACTCCCGCATGCCATAAGGGCAGTTCCAGGAGCAGTACTTGCAGCCGATACACTTATCGTAGTCGACCAGTACAATGCCATCCTCTTCGCGCTTGTAGCTGGCCTCAGTGGGGCAGACCGGCACGCAGGGGGCATCCTCACAATGGAGGCAGCTTTTGGGAAAGTGAATGGTCTCCGTATCTGGGAAGGAGCCCGCTTCAAACGTTTGAACCCGGTTGAAGAAGGTCCCGTGGGGATCTTCTCCATAAGGGTTAACGTCGGTCAGCGGACCTGCCCAACCTGAGGTGTTCCAACTTTTACAGCTGGTTACGCAGGCGTGGCATCCCACACAGATATTCAGATCGATCACTAGAGCCAGTTGGGTCATGATCCTTGGCCTTCGTTCTGGTTCGTCAACACAAAATAAATGGGTTTACCGTTTGGAAGCATTACCCGCCATATAACCACGCAACTTATCCAAAATGCGTGTCATACCTGGGTAGGCTTTCATTGGGGTAAACTGGGGATCGGAGACAGGCTCGCAATCCTCTGCCTTGGTGATCTTCACCCGTACATCAAACCATGCGGCTTGACCTGTAACCGGGTCTGAGTTGGAAACATGGTCACCGGCCTCATGGGCTGGCAGTTCCTCAGAGATCACATGGTTGAGCAGGAAGCCTCGTTGTGACTCGTAGGCATCCTTAGACAAGGCCCATGCACCGGCACTCTTACCAATGGCATTCCAGGTCCAAACTGTGCCTGGTTCAACAGCTTCCGTAAAGCGGGCCAAACAGCGGATTTTACCGTGTGGTGACTCTACATTGACCCAATCACCATCTTCAAAGCCGTTATCTTTACCAACTTGAGGGCTCATATAGAGATAGTTATAGGTATGTATCTGCCGCAACCATGCATTCTGAGAATCCCAGGAGTGGTACATCGCCATGGGACGTTGCGTCAGCGCGTTGTAGGGATACTCTTGCGTATCCACAAGCTGATCTTCCAGCGGTGCATAGTAGAAAGGCAGTGGGTTAAAGTATTTCTCAACCCGCGCACGCAGATGATCCGGTGGCTGACGTCCAGGGCGCTTACCCTGAGCGGCCAGACGGAAAGTCTGTAGAATTTCAGAGTAGAGATGAATATTGATAGGATCATTAAAGCCCATCAAATTATTCTCTTTGGCCCAATCCAAATACTCCCGGTTCCAGTTACGCATGTAATGCATGGATTCCGGCAGTTTATTGTAGTGGAAGCAGCCATTCTCTTCATACTTCTTCCACTGATCGGCGTTTGGCTCGCCCTTCATCACTTTATCGCCATCTTTACCACGCCAGCCGGAAAGGAATCCGACGCCGGGAGCCAGCTCAAAGTTGGTGATGAAGTCCTTATAGTCCTCAAATTTGCGGTTGCCATCGGCATCCGTAAAGGCGGGGAACTTAAGACGCGAACCTATCTCGATCAGAACATCTTGGAAGGGCTTGCTGTCACCTTTACGTGGTAAAATGGGCACACGGCAGGCATCAACAGGACCTTCAAACTCAGAGATGGGACGGTCCAGCATGGACATCACATCATAGCGTTCCAAATAGGTGGTATCTGGCAGAACCAAATCACCAAAGGCTACAGTTTCTGAGTGGTACGCATCGGCAACGATGAGGAACGGAATTTTGTATTCGCCGTTTTCATCTTTGTCGGTGAGCATGTCACGCACATCATTGGTGTGCATGGAGCTGTTCCAAGCCATGTTAGCCATGAACAAGAACAGAGTATCAATTTTGTAGGGATCGCCACGCCAAGCATTGGTGATCACATTCTGCATCAAACCATGGGCAGACAGAGGGTGTTCCCAAGAGAACGCCTTATCAATACGCACAGGGCCACCCTCATCAGTGAGGAATAGCTCTTCAGGGTTTGCAGGCCAACCCACCGGTGCATGAGGCAGAGGTGTATTGGGCTGAATCTCTTCGGGGTGTGTGCAGTTCTTTGGGCCAGGAGGTACTGGACGTGGGAACGGTGCACGGTGACGGAAGCCACCAGGACGATCAATGGTACCCAGCAGTGACATGATGATGGCCAAGCCACGGATGGTCTGGAAACCATTGGAGTGGGCAGCCAAGCCACGCATGGCATGGAATGCGACTGGTACGCCGGTCACTTTATCGTGCTTACGACCCCAGGCATCGGTCCACTCAATCGGCAACTCAAAGCGTTCATCACGCGCAACCACGCCCATTTCAACGGCTAAATTACGAATGGTTTCCGCTGAAATACCGGTGATCTCTGCAGCCCACTCAGGGGTGCAGTTCTCAGCAGATTCCATCAGCAGCTGGAAGGAGGGCTTAACCTTTTTACCATCTTCGGTGGTGTACTCACCTAAGAAAGCAGGGTCGGCACCTTCGGTACGCATGGGAACGATTTTTTTGGTCTTGCGGTCGTACCACATACGATCTTCAGGATCAAAGGTTCCAGCGGGCTTTTCAGCACCGGTACGCAGCAGCATACCTTCCTGTTCACCTTCATCCATAATGACCAGTTCACCGGCATTACTGAACTCACGCAGGAACTCTTTATCGTAGAGTCCTTCGCTGATCAGAATGTTGATGATGGCCATAAACAGAGCGGCATCGGTGCCGGGCTTGATACCGATCCATTGATCAGCAACAGCCGAGTAGCCGGTACGTACTGGGTTGACCGAAATCATCCGGCCACCGTGGCTCTTGAAGTGACCAATCTCACGCTTAAGTGGATTGGAGTGGTGATCTTCTGCGGTGCCGATCATAACAAACAGCTTGGCACGCTCAAGATCAGGTCCACCAAACTCCCAGAAGGAACCACCCATGGTGTAGATCATGCCTGTGGCCATGTTGACCGAGCAGAATCCACCGTGAGCGGCAAAGTTTGGTGTACCAAAGTTTTTGGCAAACATGCCGGTTAAGGCCTGCATCTGGTCACGACCAGTAAACATGGCAAATTTCTTAGGGTCGGTTGCCCGAATTTTTCCTAAGCGATCTTCCATGATGCCAAACGCTTCATCCCAAGTAATCACTTCAAACTCAGGATTTCCACGCTCACTACCCTCTTTACGTTTGAGGGGATTAAGCAGGCGGGCTGGCGAAAGTTGTTTCATCACGCCCGAGGAGCCCTTGGCGCAGATGACCCCCTTATTTAAGGGGTGTTCAGGGTTACCCTGAATGTGACGAACCTCACCATCACGCAGGGTCACACGGACTCCGCAGCGGCAGGCACACATATAGCAGGTGGTATGCTTAACTTCCACCTTGCCATTGTCACGATCGCTGATCTTCGTGGGGTCTTGCATGGCGTTTACCGGTTGTTGCTGACAAACGGAATGCCGAATTTACATAAATCCGACGGTAGATAGGGCTTTTTAAACCGTTGAAATGGAGACCGGTTTAGTCCCTTTAACTTATTATAGATAAATAAATTTTATGTGCCGCACGCATCTCGCAGACATTCCCAACACTCTGTTGGATCATGTGGTCGATGTCAACCCCCATTTATAAATTGGCTTGCTGTAGGGCTAAATGAATCAATGACCAAGCCCCTATCAATATCAGGAAATGCTTAAGATTGGTAGTCCTTACCTTACCTGCTTGTTCTTAAGCATGTTATTCTAAGGATGGAAAGATTGGTTTCTCTTTAGGATATGACATGACCGAAAAAACTATAGATGAAAGTTATCCTGAATTGGAGGCTGCTTTGCGCTGCATGGCCAAAGGAGATCTGAATCAGCTGGCCTCCTTGATCAAGCCATTAATGATTGAACCACCGGAAGATCCCTATTTCTTAGGGCATTTGGCGGTGATGCTTCGTCGTTTGAAGAGTAACAGAGTTGCATTAGGGGTATTACGTCAGGTCACCAAACAGTGGCCTGAGCTCTTTGTGTGGCACTATAATTTAGGGAACTCAGCCAAAGAGGCTGGTTTGTTAGAAGAGGCTGAAACCGCATTCCATAGGGCGTTGCAGTTACACCCTTCACTTGAAGGGGCGCGTTTTAATTTGGCTCAGGTACAGATTCTTCGTGGTGCATATGCCAAGGCGCTCGAACATCTTAACGTCCTACAAAAACAAGATAAACCATCCGAACAACTTTGGGCAGCACTTGCCAGTTGCTATGAAGGGCTGCAGCAGTGGCAAGCTGCTTTGGAAGCGATAGATCAAGCCCTGTTTGTGGCGTCAAACCGGGTGCGTTACCAACATCTTAAGACCTCACTGTTGCTGCGTTTGGGACGTTCTGTTGATGCTTGGAAGCTTCTATTGCAAGGGGAGCGGTACCATCTGTTGACCTTTAATCAGTGGGTGGCTCTTTTTCGAAGTGTGCATAAAGCCGTGCTTAAGCAGCAACTCTTTGATCACATGCGACAAGAGCCTCCAGACTCCATTAACCCTTGGATGGTTTATGGGAGTGCGCTGCAACTAGAAGGGAAGTATGAAGAGGCATTGACCCTTCTTCAGCAAGCGGAACATGAGGGGGTGATGGATGCGGCTCTTTGGGATATCAAAGGTGTTGCTTTTCAAGCTTTAGGGGCGTGGCCAGAGGCGTTAACTGCTTTTGAAACCAGCTTGAAATTGAATCCGAACCGGGCGGCTGTCTATGCTAACTATGGCATGTTGCATCAGATTATGGGGGATACTAAGCAAGCCGAAACAGCTTTTCGGCAAGCGATCTCTCTTAAGCCAGATTTTGCGATGGTTTGCGCGAACCTTGGCCTGACACTCAGTCAGCAATTCCGTCTGGAAGAGTCGGTACATTGGTGTCGGCATGCGCTGGCTTTGAATGATAAATTGCCGCAGGCGCACATTCATTTAGGACTTGCGTTGATCAAACAAGGTAAGTGTTCAGAAGGTAGTGACGCCATGGCCGTCGGGTTGGCGCTTAACCCTTCAGCATTAGGGGCTTACTCCAGCTATCTTTTGGGGTTGAACTATCAAGATATTGACCCTTATACACTCTTCTATCACCACCTGGGTTTTGGTGCAGAGGTGAAAAAAAGATTCATTGCACAAAAACAATGGTCAAATACAGCAGACCCTGAGCGGGATATCCGTGTTGGGTGGGTTCTATCCAGCGTTGAACAGCAGGGTATGAATGAGATGTTACGCGCTGTGCTTGGAGGGCTCCGGGGTTGGGGGCTAGAACATTATCTGTATGACAATGCCGACAAAGACATTGCTAAGACTGAAGGTCTTTATGTTCAGGCCGATGAGGTTGTTTCGTGTCGTCACCTCTCTCATGAGGCGCTTGCTCAACGTATTGGGGGTGACGGTGTGGACATTTTGATAGATGTCGGGGGGCATGCATCCCATAATCGTCTGCCCGTCTTTGCCTTGAAGCCGGCCCCAGTACAGTTATGCTGGGCGGGGTATGCCAATACCCGTGGTTTGGAGAGTATCGATGGGATTGTTTTAGATGAGCTTACAGCTCCCGAGGCATCTGAGCCGTTCTATAGTGAGCCTGTTCTGCGTTTACCCCATGTTGCCTACTGTTATGAGCCAGACCAACCATGGCTACCCCTAACGCCACTTCCTGCCCGACTAAAGGGGTATGTCACCTTTGGCTGTTTTAATGATATGGGAGCTTGGAGCCCGCGTAGCTTACGTTTATGGGCTGAGATCCTTAAGAAGATGCCTGAGAGTCGCTTGGCTTTAAGGGCGGCCTCTTTGCAAGACCGATCGACTTTAGATAGAGTCGTGCGGCAGTTCGCACAGCTTGGGATCGGTCGTGATCGCGTACAGTTTTTTAAGCATGAGCAGGATGCGAGCAGTGGGGAGGATTATCAGCATATTGATCTTGCTTTGGACACGCTGCCATGCAATGGCATAATAACCACATTGCAAGGGTTGTGGCAGGGCGTACCAATGGTTACCCGACTGGGCGTGGGGCATCGGGATCGGGTTGGTGGCAGTATTATGACCGATGTAGAAATGACGTCATGGATTGCTGACAGTGATCAAGCTTATATTGACTGTGCTGTTGCCAAAGCACAAAACTTGGATGCGCTTGCCGCTGTTCGTGACGGGTTGCGTGACAAGCTGTCGCAAAGCCACGTGGGCTCTGCTTTGCGTTTTTCGCCAGCTTTTGAAGCCTTATTAAGAAAAACATGGCGTCGTTGGTGTGCTTGAGGGGGCAGAAGGTTCCAGGTATACTGGTCCGGTTTGTGCTTTATTGCTTTGATTGAGGGTGTGAATGTCAATGACCTTATCTTGGCCTAGTATTGTGGAGTGGATCGCATGATCAAACGGGTGTTTCTGGACAAGCTTCCTTTTTTTCGTGGTTTTAGCAAAGAGGAAAAAGAGGCGATCTCACAACTCAATGGAGCTCGGTTTCTTAAGTATCAAAAAGGTGATCCCATCGTTAATGAAGATGATGCGGGGGATTCCTTCTTTATTATTCTTAAGGGGACACTGGCTGTTTACAAGCGCGGCATCGGGGATGAAATTGCGACCCTTAAGCCAGGAAACCTGTTTGGTGAAGTGGCTTTTTTAAGCCCTCGTAAGCGTACCACCAGTGTGGTGTGCAACAATGATGTATTCCTCATTGAGTTTCACCGCAGCATGCTTAAAGAGCTCTCTTTTGATGTGCGTGATAAGATCAAGGATAAATTGATCATGATTCTGATCAAGCATCTCGATGATCTACGCTCGGTGATGGAAGAGAATGCAGGTGGCCCCACAAAAATCGCTCATGAAAATCCTTTCGAAAAAGCTCGGGAACGTCAAGCCGCCGGAATGAATCGTGTCATCTATGAGGGGAAAGATGGTATGGTCATTACCCATTTGGGGGGGCTAAAAGCTAAAATTGAAAAAGGGGATAATGTCAAAGAGGTCGAGATGGTTAAACTCAATGACAAGTTACCCAGTAATATGATGCGTGCCCTAGAGACCAAAGGACTTGATCCTTCAGAGTATTATGCAGGTGATGGTTATCTAATTCCCAAAGCTGCCAGTCGTGCATGGCATCAGGCAATGACCGCGGGTGCGGTACAGATGCGTGAACAACAGCAACAGATCGACCACTTCCAAAACATCGATAATCTCTATTCTTAAATATAAGAAAAACGAGAGTTTCTAGGGAAAAACGTGGTGAGAAGAAAAAAACAGGGTGAACTTTAAAAAAAGAGCCCGGTCTCATCACTTCGGAACAGGAACTTCGTGGAGTCGAAGCGGTCTACAGTTACAAGCGGGCAGCACAAGAGACCCGCGGCACCCTCTTCTCATGTCGTGGATAGAGGGGGTTGCCATTAGGATTAACCATTTTTCATGTCGATTGTAATGGTCGGCTGAGATTTGGTTTAGGGAATTAGAATGATGGATCGTATAAAACCTGAGCAAAAGGGGGGAATTTAATGGAGTGTAATCCTGAACTGGTATCGGCCTTCCTAGATGGTGAATTGGAACCGGTGATTCGTGATGCCTTTATTGAGCATCTTCTGGAGTGTCCAGAGTGTCAGGTGCTGTTGGCAACACTCGGTCAATTAAAAGGGTATATGTCTGGTTCTTGTGCACTGGACAATCCTGAGAATATGACTGAACGAATCATGATGACGATTCACAATGGGGAAACCCAAGCCGTTGTGGAAGGTGGTCGTGTGGAGTATAGCAAATCCAGTGGTGCCAAGGACCCCCTGCCCGAAACAAAGCGCCAGAGGGTTTAATCACACACGAGTGATACACGCAAAAAACCCGCACCATTATGGTGCGGGTTTTTTTATGGCATTCAAGCTGGTTTGGTCGCTGTTTTATTCAGGACTCTTGGCCAGGCAGCATCACGCCAAGATGCTCCATAATAGAGCGGGCGATCTGGTCTGGTTTGAATTTTGGCACAAAATCATCCGCACCGACCTGAATGGCTTTATCCCGATTTGCTTTGTTACTCATGGAGCTATGTAAAATCAAAGAGACGCTCTGCAGGGCAGGGTGTGCTTTAATGGTGCGGGTTAGTGTAAAGCCATCCATGCCGGGCATTTCAATATCTGAAATGATGAGATCAACCGGGCTAGATTCTTCTTCATTCAGGCTGTTTTCCAGATAATTAAGCGCATCTTCCGCACTACTATGTGCAATATGTGGAATGTTCAGCTGGGTGAGCGTGTGTTCCAGTACTTTAAGGGCTGAACGTGAGTCATCCACAATCAGAACCAAAAATTTGGAAAAATCAACACTGGTGCCTTGGTTTACAACATCTTGAGAAACCGCCATTTCTAATCCAAGGACTTCAGTGAGAATACGCTCAATGTCTAGTATTTGGATAGCCCGTTCTTCTTCATCGTAGGTAATGGCGGTCAAGAACCCCTGGTCGGCCACCCCATGTCCAGGGCGCTTAATATCTTTCCAGCTTTTTTGAAGCAGCTTATTGGGGTGACTGATTAAAAAGCCCTGAGTGGTATTGTTATATTCACAAATGATGACATAGCTGATCTCATTTTCAAAATCCATAGGTGTCAAATCCAGCGCAGCACTGAGATCAAGCACCGTTACCATGTCATCTCGGAAATTAATGGTACCTATGATTGAGGGGTGTACCTTTGGAACCTGAGTGACCTCCTTGGGGGTTTCAATGACCTCAATGATTTTAAAGACATTGATCCCGTACTGTTGATGGTCGGTCAGATAAAAAGTCAACATCTCCATCTGGTTGGTAAAGGCCAGATTGGTTCGTTGATCGATCTCATCCATGAAGTTGGCAGACATGGAAGGCTCCAGTAAAGGTTAACGACGTCACTACCTTAGGCAATCGCAGGGGTGGATGCAAATTTCCTGCATAAATCCTATCAAACTTTTAAGCGCGCAGTCGTTGTAGATAAAGCCATAACTGTTCAATATCGGCTTCATGACCCTCTACATGCAAGGTTACCCCGCCCCGACAATCCTCAACCCCACCTGCGCTCACAGCTGTCGCCTTTAATCGATAGAGTAACGCACAAGCTGTGATCTCAGTAACGACAGTGGCATTGAGATGGTGGATTGGCATCATACCCACAGGGTCACCCATGACGCGATCAATGCGCTGTTGGCCTAACAGTCCTGCCGCAGCAAAGACTGAGCCTGGAATTAATTTTTCCAATGAGACCGGAACAATCAGCTCAGCCCCCCTGGCCAGAAGGATGGTATAGGCTGCTCCAATGGTTCCCCCAGTAGGGGAGCCCATTAATATGCCGACATTTCCCTCCACATCCAAAGCATTGGCGCCTTTTATATAGATATCGCCTGCACCATAGTTTTGTAAAACATCTGCCGGCCAACCCCGTCGTGTTTGGCCATTCTCCCAGATAAAAGGGCCAGGGCCACGGTTTGTTTGATCGGTCTCCCCCAGCGCCCCTTCGTGGATCCAGCCAATGGCAAAGTGTTCGGTCGTTGGATCTTGCCCCGTAAGTGCTTGAGCGACATAGCGGGTCGTGCCGCCCCCAACCACAACCATATGTCCTTTATGTGTGGCAGATTGAACTTGTGGGAGCTGGGCGACAGCTTGACCAATAAGCTGTTTACTCTCTTCAGTGCGTAGAACTAAAAGGGCAGTGGATACCTGGGCGCTCATGCTATATTACCTTGTTTGATGAAAAGCAGAATAAATTTACTATGCGGGCAATAGCTCGGTTTGACAAGGTGATCAAATGTTAGAGGTGGGACAGAGTGTTTTAGGGCTGGTGGTTTTGGTTTTGATTGCTTGGGGGTTGAGTGAAGCACGGCATAAAGTACGTCTCTCCTGGATTATTATAGGTGTAGGTTTGCAACTTATCTTGGCCTTGGTGTTATTGAAAATACCAGGCATGTTTGATCTCCTGAGCCTACTCAACCGTATGGCGCTCGCTATTGACGAGGCGACAGCTGCGGGAACATCCATGGTCTTTGGCTATCTGGGTGGGGGTCCATTACCTTTTGAACAACAGCCTGGGCAATCCACTTTTATTTTTGCCTTTCGTGGGCTGCCCATCATCATCGTCATGTCTGCTCTGTCGGCACTTCTCTTTCATTGGCGGGTTCTGCCTGTATTGGTGCAAGGGCTTGGTCGGCTGTTACAGCGCAGTATGGGGGTGAGTGGAGCATTGGGGTTAGGCGGGGCAGCCAATATCTTTATGGGTATGTTGGAGGCCCCTCTGGTCATTCGGCCATATTTAGCACGTATGAATCGAAGTGAGCTGTTCGCTTTGATGGTATGCGGAATGACCACGGTTGCTGGCACGGTGATGGTGCTTTATGCCACATTTTTGCAAGACCGTATTCCCAATGCTTTGAGCCACATATTAATTGCATCCTTAATTAGTGCGCCTGCTGCCATCACCGTCGCACGCATTATGGTCCCGGCAACGGAGCAAGAGACAGAACCTTCTGTAATAATGGACTCATCATCGCTGTACCGGAGTAGTATTGAAGCCATTACTGAAGGGGTGCGTAGTGGTCTGAAACTATTCTTGAATATTGTAGCAATGCTGATTGTTTTTGTTGCTTTAGTCCATTTGCTTAACATGATGCTCAGTGTCTTGCCCTTAATAGATGCTGCACCGATCACTCTGGAAAGAGTGTTGGGTTGGCTCTTTGCACCGGTTGTATGGTTGTTAGGGGTGCCATGGTCAGAAGCGGTGGTTGCGGGCTCTCTTATGGGCATTAAAACTGCACTTAATGAGCTGTTGGCTTATCTGCACTTGGCACAGCTTGGCCCTGATCAATTAAGTGAACGGAGTGCGCTTATTATGACCTATGCACTGTGTGGATTTGCCAACCCTGGTTCTTTGGGCGTGATGTTGGGGGGGATGGGGGTTTTATTGCCAGAGCGCCACCATGAGGTTATGGCATTGGGTTTTAAATCTGTCGTAGCCGGTACTATCGGTAGTTGCATGACCGGTGCAGTCGTTGCCATTGTCATGGGCTAAACATGGCAAGTTACGTTATTGAGCTTAAACTGAACAAACGATCTGATATTACCGTTGGTGCACTGGGTAGCTTCCTCTTTACTCCGGGGCGTTATCTCTATGTAGGGTCGGCTAAAAAATCCTGGGATAGCCGTATTGCTCGGCATCTGGCTGCGGAGAAAAAATTACGTTGGCACGCCGACTATCTGACCTCTCACCCGGAAACTGAACCTGTCCGAGCATGGATTAGCCAGCGTGATCAGGAGTGTGAAACGGCGCAAGCACTGTTAAAACTCGACGGGGTGACGCCTGGTGTACCGCGCATGGGGGCTTCAGATTGTCACTGTCCAGCCCACTGTTTGAAGAGCGTTCAAGTTAAACAGATCCGTCTGACCCTGAAAGCCATGGGGTATGTTTCCTGGCATCCTCCTCATGCTTTTTAGGCACTTTTCATTAAGCTTTTCCAGCGGGACCATGCCAACCCCATGATTAGGACTGACTCTACCAGGGGTGGGGAGACAATGAGCAGCGGGTCATACCCAGCCATTGGATAGAAGAGTGGGGCTGTGAGATGCCCAACCCCTAAAATTTCCGTCACCCTGGGTAGCAAAATATACAATACCAGTAGATAGAGAATGATGGTCAGCTTGGCCCGCTGAGCATGAGGATTTAAGTAGAGCAACTGCATTAACGCCAAATCGCGTAACATGAAGAGCAAGGTTGCAAGCATGGCCCATTTCAGATGAATGGTGGTTCCATGTTCATACAGCATGGTGGCTTGGGTAAAATCATCCCTAAAAGGGGTGAGCAGTGTGTTGAGTAAAATGGCCGCAACCAAACAGACACCGACCCACCACAAGGGGATGCTGTGAATTAAATTGCGCCAAGCACCATGGCGTGCATAAAACAGCGTTTTACGGTAGGCCAGCAGGTCTTTGGATTCAAAAAAGGCTGCAAAGTAGGTCATAGACGCCATGATGATTTGCGCCAGCCACAGCTGCAACATCTGTTGATCCCCAAGTTCCATGGTGGGGCTGCGTTGTATAAATCCTGCTCCATACCAGCTTAAAAACAGTAAGAAAAAAATCCAGACAAACGGTCCTTTAGGCTTTTGGAGTTCTTGACTCATAAGCCGGTACAAGCCAAGCCAACTCCATAATAAGAAAATACCTAACGAATAGAGAATGAACTCTGGCAGAGAAAAAGACCAATGGTGCCAGACAACACCGTTGTACTTACCCTCAGGGGAAGCTAGGAAGAAGACGACCCCTAAAAGGTAAAACAGCGTAGTAAAAAGCCCTACAGCCAAAGGGCCACTGATATAGCGGCGCTGAGGTAGTGTTCCACTATGAATATTCAGTAGGCTGAGCAGCATGCTTAAGGATTGCCCCAGCAAGCCACAGCCAACAGAGTAGATGAGGAGCTGATAGAGGCGCTCAGTGGGGAAGTAGGGGTAGTGCAGGTGGATAACCAGTGAGAACATCCCTAGAACCAGCAAGCCGCCATACCAGGTAAAGCTGGTTGAGCCTAACAGTTTTCCCCATGTCATAGACCAGGGGGTTAGAATAGACATCCGCTGACTATCCCAGGTACGGTCTAAAATCTCTTGAACCACACTGTCGCCAGATTGGCGAACCCCCCACAACATGACCAAAACAGCATAGGTGAGCAGTAAAAAATTACGTGGGTTCCACAGGGTGTTTACGCTGCTGGTCATCCAGCTTAGGTAAAACAGACCGCCCAGTACCATCGGCATAACAATAATGCGGTGAAGGCTCATCTCTACCCACAGGTTGCGCATAAACTCAGGATTAAGGCGCATAAGGTTCAACCTCTGGGGAGGGGGTGTTATGCATATGGCGCAGATAGGCATCCTGAAGGTGAAGTCGTTCTTCAGAGAGGCTGTAAATGGGAACGCCGAGCTGTACCAGATGGTGTAACAGTTGTTGTTGATCTATAGCTGAACCATGAAACAAAAAAGTTGCCCGGTGTTGATTTGCTTCAATTTCACTGATCGCATCATTTTGATGGAGAATTTCCATTAGTGGTTCATGCGCACGGGTAAGCATGAGCCTGAGCCGTCGTTCTGTCGTTGCAGGTGTCGGCATAATCGGCTGTAGTTCAATATGTTTACGGTCACGTAAGACCAGCATGTGACTGGAATACTCCTCAAGCTCGGCCAGAATATGCGAAGAGACCATAATGGTCATACCATATTCTTGTAGTTCCAATAGTAGCTGAGAGAGTGCACGGCGTGCTTCTGGGTCCAGACCAGAGGCGGGCTCATCTAGTAGCAATACCTGGGGCTCATGAACAATAGCTTGACCAATGGCTAGTCGCTGACGTAGCCCCCTGGAGAGGTGGCCAGATCGGCTATTGGTATGGGCGCTTAAGCCTAGTCGCTCAATGGCGCCGTCCCTGAGCTGTTTGGCTTCCTGCTCTCGTAGCCCGTGTGATCGAGCGGCATGCAGTAGACATTGTGAAACTGATAAATCATCGTACAGACCAAAAAAGTCGGCCAAATAACCAATTTTTCTATGGCAGCGGCGCGGGTGGCGTATGACATCGATCTCCGCCACTCGGATATGGCCAGAAAAAGGGGTGTGCAGCCCGGCCAAAGAGCGCATGAGGGTCGTTTTTCCAACACCGTTATTGCCTACCAGTGCGGTGATGCTTTGGCGTGGTAACGTAAAGCTAATGCCATCTAGAACCCGGCGGCCCGGATACTCAAATACCAAAGCATCCACCTCAATCATATCAGGTAGCGTTTGTGGCGCTTCCAGAACGGGGTGTGCTAACTGGGGTGTAGATTCAGGTGTTGCCGTTTTAGATGCATGCATAGGGCGAAGGATCATAACCGGTTAAAGGGCTGTAGAGTTGCTAAACTAACATGAACGACACCCTAGAGAACAGGAAAGCCGCAGCTATTTTCCTAAAGAGTCTGGGGTTGTTGACCAGGGAATAGATGCTTGTTGCAGAGCCTTGATCAATGCGTGTTGAACCGTGGGTTCTTCTACCTTACTTCTAAACCCCAGCTCTTTCGGGGCTTCAGGGTCAACATGGGGTAAGCTAAAAAAACGACAATGCGGATATGTACGGCTAAGTTCTCTCATTATAGGGACCAAGTCACTCTCAGGTGTGCGAACCCATAAAGCAAAGGTGGCACCTGTAGGGTGGCCTGGTACCGTCAAACGGTGTGTCAGGCACCACTGAACCATGGGGTGAGCCATTTGCGGAAAACCGGGCAAGAAAAAGTGCTGATCAACCTGAAACCCAGGTATTTGGCTCATAGGGTTGGGGATAAGGTGAGCCCCCTGAGGTAGGTCAGCCATTAGTATACGGTTGGGCTCTGCGGCATCCCCAAACCGTTCTCGGATCATCTTTTCGGCCTCTGGATGGCGGCACAGTGGTTGTTCAAACAACTGTGCCGCCATCTGCCTTGTCCGGTCATCTTCGGTTGCACCAATACCACCAAAACAGAATACTGGGTATTGCCACATACGACTCTGTTGCAGAGTCTGCAGCAGTTCTGTTGCATCATCGCCCACATAGGTTACCCGACCCAATGAGACCCCTTTTTGAGCAAGTGTCTGTATAAGGAAGGGGAGGTGGGCATCATCGCGACGGCCAGATAAAATTTCATCTCCAATGATCACAGCGCCACATTGACGAATGAAACAGGTGGTCATGGTCGAGGGTATCCCACTTAGTTTTTACCAGCCATGCCACAATAGCCGCGCTGTTTGGCGGTATCCAACCAGCGCCATGCCATGCAGAGCTCTCCTTTGCATGAGGTATCTCGCCAATCCATGGCGCTTGCGTCACGCCCTTCTATATGTAGCCAGTTATAGCCTGAAGCCCCCGTTTCTTTGGGGTTGTACAGGCGTACAAAGGGGCACCAATGGCGTTGGGCTTCTTCTGGTGTATGTCCAGTCATGATTTTACTCCCTCAACTAAAAAATATGATCTGCAGAAACCATTGTGTAAAAACCTGTACACAATGGTGGTTGCATTCGCTAGTAAACAACAGTTTAATGGCTAAAACCAAGGTGTGGTCAAGGGCAAAGGGGGGGCGTAGGGCTTTCAATCCCTCATTTTGTTAGGCCGGTAAAGCCGTGAACCTTGATCATAAACAGTCAACAACGCGGAAAAATCTTTATCCGGCGGTTGTTTTGTGGGCATGGTTTTGGCTAAGATCAAACTATGCGGGGGATATATGTTGGAAATAACGATATCTGCTCCGTTTGAATATTTTTGTCTTTTTAGTTAGCTTGCGAGCTTTCCGTTCAAGGATAAGGGAGTGGAAGAACCATGTTGAAGTCCAAGACCAAACTACTTTTTTCGATAGCCGGTGCATTGGCTTTAATGGCAGTCGCTCCTGTAGCTCAGGCTCAGGAAGCCTATAAGGGCTGGATCCAGTGGCACCCACAGACTGGCCCAAATACCATTTCAGCAGCGGGGACACAGTTTTTCCCATATAAGCCTGGTGCTAAACAAATGGCATGTGAGCATGGCATGGATCGTATGGGTAAATGCATCATGGGTGATGCCGATGGTGATGGTGTTGCTGATAATAAGGACCAGTGCCCTGAAACGCCTATCTTTATGAAAGTGGATGGCGTTGGTTGCTCCATGGACCGTGATGGTGATGGTCTGAATAACGCCACCGACCGTTGCCCAGATACTAAAATGGGTTTAGCAGTTGATGCGCGTGGTTGTGCTTTGGATGATGACCGTGATGGTGTGATTGATGGGTACGATAAATGCCCCGGTACCAGCATGTATGTTGATGTAAATGAGAGTGGGTGTAAGGCTGAGATGGATGGAGATAAAGATGGCGTTATGGATAGTGCAGATGCCTGCCTAGATACGCCAACTGGCCTTGTGGTGGGTAGCAACGGTTGCTGGAAGCTTTCTGGCATTAACTTCAACACCAGCTCCTGGGCATTGAACCCTAGTGCGCAGACATTGCTCGGCAACGCGGCCATGACCATGAAGAAGCATAGTCAGATCCGTGTTGAAGTTCAGGGTCATACCGATAGCCGTGCCGATGCTTCTTATAACGAAATGCTGTCTCGCAAGCGTTCCCAGGCTGTTATCTGGTTCCTGACCAAGCAAGGTGTGGATCGTAGCCGCTTCGTCGCCGTTGGTTTTGGTGAAAAGAAGCTGATGACACGTGAGTCCAATGATAATGAGATGATGATGAACCGTCGTGTGGAACTGCACCGCATTCCCTGATTCTTCTCTTTTTCACAAGAAGTTTTGAGAAAAGGCACCCTTTGGGGTGCCTTTTTTTGTGGAACAGTATGGTGCTATTTGTACACCTATAAATAAGGAAGCTGATTTTATGGGTTTTGGACCCAGGAGCGGTTGTTCCATGCTTGTGAAGTCAGGCACAATGAAATTCTGTGTTTAGGGAGTTGGATGGCTGCGTCACAGCTATTCCGGTGACTTGGAAAAACAAGTACACCCCCGGCCCAAACTCCGCTTAAGAGAGGGGCGTCTGTTATGTCTAATTTTAAGGTTTTCTTATCGACCTGTGTGTTGGTGCTTATGTCAGTCACCAGCCCATTGTTTGCTCAAGCCGAGCAGGATCGTTATTCAGTCGCTGTGTGTGAAATAGAGTCCTGTGCTTGGACAGCAGCGATGCATGGTGGTTGGCTTGATGGGCCTGCTTGGATGATGTCATCTCAACAAACCGCCTATGTGTTTGGCCATACCAGTAAGAACGAACCAAGGGATATCAGCTTTGAGCGTGTTGTTGAACCCCTAGCTACGACAACACAGTGGGGTTGGGATACAGAACAGATTAAAAAACGCTCTAAAAGTTGGCTTAATATGCAAGCTCGCCACCTGTCCAAGCGGGTATCGTTGCCGGCTTGGATGGGGCGAGAACAAGGTTATGAGGATGTTGGATCTGAAAAAAAACCAGCTGTTGGGGTTCCTCTGCAAGCACAATGGAGTGTCACTAAGCCGGGCCATCTGGAATTGACACCTCGTCGTTCATTACAGCATGTACACGGTCAGCCTGTGCAGATGAAAGGGGTTGTGTCCCACCAACAAGGGCACTATCTACAAGCGCAGTGGCAAAAAGGGGATTGGGCTGTCAACAGTGCGGTCGGTGATGTGCAGGGTAATCGCTATAAGATGGAAACCCAATATCGTTTCTCCCCTTTTAGCAGTGTTACGACTCAATTGAGTGAAGAAGATGAGCGTTTGATCTTCGGTTTTCACAATGCTTTTTGACGCTAAAATGTCTTACCTTTAAAGGTTATAAAGATCTTGGTGTTAAATGTATGAACAAAAACATGGGTATAAGAATGTTGTGAGAATGTGACATTTTCTGTTATTATCTACAAACGTTGTGAATGGTCGTCATCTGTTTCGGTCATGCCATTACGGCGAGTGTGGCATTAAATACCTGTGGTTTTAGGACTGTATGAAACTTATTCGAAAAAAACGTCCGGAATCTAGAAATTCCCACCCCGTTCAGAAACCAGAGGTTTCTGATGCAACGCCTTGGCGTGTGCTGGTGGTTGATGATGATGAAGATATACATGTCCTGACACGATTAAACTTGCGCGATTTTTCTTTCTCTGGTCACTCTGCGCAGATCATTTCGGCCAACTCTGCGGAACAAGCCAAGCGTATCATTATGGAGCAAGATCCATTTGCGGTCGCGCTCATTGATGTGGTTATGGAGGAGGAGAGTGCCGGTCTAAAGTTGGTTGAGTGGATTCGCAAAACTTGGGGTGATCAACAGATTCGGCTGATTATTCGTACTGGGCAGCCTGGGGTTGCACCAGAGCGTTACGTTATTGATAATTATGATATTGATGACTACAAGGATAAGACCGAGCTTACGGCAAACCGGCTCTATACAGCGCTGCGCACTGCCATTAAAGCCTATAGAGACCTGCAGGTTATTGAAACAAACCGTTTGGGTCTTGAGCGTATTCTTGAAAGCACACCTAATCTCTTTCCCCGTAATGTTGATGTTGTTCCTGAATTTTTCCAAGGTGTTTTAACGCAGATTATTAGTCTGTGCCATCTGGGGAAAAACAGTATCGTCACCAGTGGTGATGGTTTGATCATGACGCTTTCAGGTGAAAAAGTTGTGGTGCAGGCGGGTACTGGGGATTTTGAAGACGTTCACAGCCACAAAACAGAAACCGTGGTTGACCTGTGTCATGAAGTTGTTCAATCCAAGCGTAATGTTGATGAGTTGGGAAAAAATGTTCAACTTATTCCCTTAAAGACCCATCAACGTAATATGGGCTATATCTACTTAGAAAACACCGACCAGCTGACCGACAACGACCGCCATATCATTCATGTCATGGCCAACCAGTTTGCATCGGTTTTAGCTAATTTACAGCTAACCATGGATTTGCAAGAAGCCAACCGTCATGCCATGCATATGTTGGCCATTGCGGCAGAGTTTAAAGATACAGATACCGGTAACCATATTAAGCGTATCGCCTCTTTAGTAACCAAAATTGCAGAAGATTTAGGGGTTAAACAGGCCGAAGCGTTGCGGATGGGGCAGGCGAGTAAGCTGCATGATATCGGTAAAATTGGTGTACCTGACCAAATTTTACGAAAACCAGATCAGCTCAGCCATGAAGAGTTTGAGGTGATCAAGGCACATCCGGGCATCGGTGCGACAATCCTTGGGGGGCAAAACTGGTTTGAGTTGGCGCATGATATCGCCTTATTCCATCATGAAAAGTGGAATGGAACAGGGTACCCGCAAGGTTTATCCGGTGAGGCAATCCCGCTGGCGGCTCGTATCGTGGCCATTGCTGATGTCTTTGATGCTTTGACAAATATGCGGCCTTATAAATCGGCCTGGAGTGTAGAAGATGCCATGCAAGAGATCATGCGTGGCCGTGGTGTTCACTTTGATCCAGGTGTGGTAGATATTCTGGAAAAACTCTACAAAACCAGAGAGCTTCATACCATTTGTGGTTTGTAGTGCGCTTTTGAGTATTAAGAAAAAGGGGGGCCCTGATCGCAGGGCCCCCCTTTTTTTTGGTTCTTGGGCAGTTTATTAAAACTCTGCCTTTTTCTCAGTGATCTTCTATTGGCCAATCTTAACCCTGGGCCAGGGGTCATGCATGGTTAAAACGCCTTGCATATGGTTTTGGCGGCTATCATCGAGAAAGCGTTGTGTGCGTGCGCGCTTTTCTGAAGGGCTGGCTACCATATTACCGGCGGATGAGATCTCAAGGTCAAAAGCACCTCCGGCGTACAGGCCTCCACCAATCATGGATATAATGCCAAAGCCTGCCACCATGTAGAAGGCAAGTCTTACCCGCATCAGCTGTTCTTGTTTTTGACGCTCTACTTTTTCGCGACGCTCTTCATCAATCTGTTTCTGCAGATCTTCTAACATGGCTCCATCCTCTCCTGGGATCGATTCTGTCAGTTTTTTCTATTCCAGGTATGAAACACGTTGTACAATGTCCGGTTAGCGCTTCACTTCCTGATACCATTTTACCAAGGCAGGCTTGGTTCTGTCCATCCCGTGGGTTTAAATCACGAGAAGGGCAGGCTCCATCCATGGTTATGGTGTGCCGTTTGGTACTCAGGCTTAATAAAAAAACCTGGATACCTGTGTTGGATGCACCATGCTCCTGATCCAAGATCACTCGAAAAAATTGCCGCTACGCAACGGGCAAAACATGCTTGCCATAACGAGTAGGCAATTTTTGCCTGTGACTTGGGATAGAAGTTATCCTTTTGAAAAAAAAGATATAGTTAGCTTCAAAGAGGAACCGTGCACGGATACCTCTGAACAGCTAGCTGCTCTTGATGAGGGTATAGTGCATGAACCGTTCCCGAATACCCGGTTGTTTTGCAAAGTGTGTAGGCATGTGGTGACTGATCGTGATTGGCAAGTTCAGCGGCAAGGGAGTTCAGCGCATACTTTTTTCAACCCGGCTGGATATGTTTTTAAAATCACCTGTTATGGTCAGGTTGTAAATGTCGCGGTGGCTGGTGAGGAAAGTCGTGAGTTTAGTTGGTTTGCGGGTTATCAATGGCAGTTATCTGTTTGTGCCCATTGTCAGACCCAATTGGGATGGTATTTTAAGGCTGTAGAAGATCGTTTTTGGGGTCTTATTGATGGTCGCTTGATTGAACAAAAAGAAAAAAAATAATCTTATTAAAAAGCAAACATGAGATTTTACGAAAATTTCAAAAAATTCATGGATGTATGCAGGGTGTAGTTGTTTTTTACATTAAAAGAGAATCTTGTTGTTCGGATTTCCTGGAAACTCCTTTTGAATTGATGGTACAAAGTAGGTACAGACCTTTTTCTATCTCTCAATCCTCACAGGATGGTGCCGGGATAGTACATGCGCAACAGGTACGGTTGACACCGGTACTGATTCCATATGAGGGCTCCGAATCTTCAGGTTCGGAGTCTTTTTTTATGGGGAAACCCAGTCATTCTCTTCAAGCGTTATTTGCATGTTTTTCGCGTTAAAAACAGATAGAAGCCATTATTTCTCTGATGAGCGATTGGGTGCGCCAGTGGCGTACCTGTTTCTGTTGATCTGATGTCCTGGTCACGAGATCTGGTCGATGATCGGTGGGGTGTTGCTCGGTTCTCTTATGTTGGGGGGGGGGTTGATAATCTATTGTCTTTTTCTGCGCCTTTTCTCGGGTATACGGTTTCTAGTGTAAAGCTTACCAGCTGGGTTGGTGTGTACCTCCAAAACCATAAAGAGACTGACCTGTCTCTTTATGGTGTGCAGAATATTGCCAAGCATGCGCATGGCAGGGGCTTAGGGATTCGGTTGAGGCATTAGAAGGGAGCAGATTTAGGGTTGTGTGGTGATTGCGGGGTGGCTCTGGAATCTAGTAGGGGTATGGGCTAGAGTATTTTGGATAGGTTCAAGATCAAAGGTTTAAACGATCAAGTCATGTATGCTGGAAACGGTCGGTTGCTTTTAATCTATGGTGCTTTCAATCCTGTACCTTTAAGGGCGTTGAGTGTTCCAGAACATGTAAACAGTCGAGCAATACAGGTAACGGCATGTTTGGGTTTGATTGCGCCTCTCTCACGGATAGATGGCTTTTATGGGTTTGAGCATGAACCTTTTACGAGTCGGAATATCTTCCGTATTGGCTGAAAGCTAGGCAGGGTGCCTGTTATGCTGGGGGGCATAGCACCACAACGGGGGCATGTTCTGCGCAGTAAGAGGGTTAACTCATGTGCAATGGGGTGGGGTGGAGAGATGGTTTATGCGCCATCTTTAGCAGATATTCAGAGTAAAATGAAAAGAATCTGTTGCTCTTCTGCTGCGTAATAAAAAAGGCCCAGTCTATTGACCGGGCCTTTCGGGCTAAAAAGCCTTATATCTTAAATGGTGCCCGCACCCAGAGTCGAACTGGGACGACCCAAGGGTCGAGAGATTTTAAGTCTCTTGTGTCTACCGATTTCACCATGCGGGCTTATGGGACCCATATACTCCATATCTGAAGGGCTAAGGTCAACCAAGAAAGTGATCAAAATGGGGTTTGCCTGGACAAAAAGGTGTAATCACCGTAGCATGCGTAGTCCATATAGTGACTGTTTTATTGTTGAGGAATTCACAGATGGAAAATGGTAAATCCCGATATGGCAAAAACACCCGGGCCCTTCACACTGGGGTGCCAGCCAGTAGCGCGCGGGAGAACAGCTTATCCATGCACCTAACATCCAGCTTCTTTTTTGAAGATGCTGCACAGGCTGCTGCGGTTTTTGGGGACGATGAAGAGGGAAACATCTACAGTCGCTTCAGTAATCCGACGGTGGAAGCCTTTGAAAACCGTCTTGCTGAGTTAGAGGATGGCGAGTCTTGTGTCGCAACCTCCTCAGGCATGGCAGCGATTTTTGGTGTTTTTATGGCGCTGCTAGAGCAGGGTGACCATTTGATAATGAGCCGTTCAGTCTTTGGCTCTACCATTAATGTGGCGAAAAACTATTTGGGAAAATTTGGTATTGAAGTGGACTTTGTCGAACTGTCCGATACAGACGGTTGGCGAAATGCCATCCGTTCCAATACCAAGATGTTCTATCTGGAGAGCCCGGCTAACCCAACGTTAGAGTTGGCTGACCTTCCTGCATTGGGGCAACTAGCCCGTGATCATAAGATCAAAATGGTTGTTGATAATGTCTTTTGCACGCCCATTTTGCAGAACCCTTTATCGATGGGTGCACATTTAGTGGTTCACTCAGCCACCAAGTATTTGGATGGTCAGGGGCGGGTGCTGGGTGGTGGGATTATTGGTGATGTGGAGATTGTAGAAGGGCCCATGCGTAGTTATATGCGCAATGCAGGGCCTAGTCTCTCTCCTTTTAATGCTTGGGTTCTCTATAAAGGTCTAGAGACGCTGGGTATTCGCATGGAGCGCCACTGTGAGAATGCAATGAAAGTGGCTGAGGCTCTTTTTGAACGCCCAGATACTCAGCATCGCGTACTCTACCCAGGGTTGGAGAGCCACAAGCAGCATGCACTGGCTAAAAAGCAGATGCTCGGTTTTGGTGGGGTTGTGTGTCTGGACCTAGGGGATCGGGCTTCTGCCCATGCTTTTATGGATCGTCTGCAACTGGCAACGATTACTGCAAACTTAGGAGATAGTAAGACGCTGGTTACCCACCCTGCGACCACAACCCATGCGAGAGTTCCTCAAAAAGATCGTCAGCAAGCTGGTATCGGGGAAGGCTTGGTTCGCTTTTCTGTGGGGTTGGAAGATGTTGAAGATGTGATTGAGGACATTCTCCAAGCTTTGAATTAAGGGCTGAATACAAAAAAAGGCAGAGTTTTTAAGATAAGTTCACCTTCTGTCTATGAATGTATTGACAGCGAAAAAAGGTTGCGGTACATTCGCAACCTTCAGTGCCGGAGTGGCGAAATTGGTAGACGCAGCAGATTCAAAATCTGCCGTAGGCAACTACGTGCCGGTTCGACTCCGGCCTCCGGCACCATGAAACAGATTAAAGGGTTGGGCATCTATGCCTGACCCTTTTTTGTTTGTCAGCAGGCTCAAGAAAATCCTGGAGTAGAACGTTATGGATCACGGTTATCACTGGAGTGCTATCCTGCCCGATTTTGAAAAGTGGTTGCGGGGAGTGGTGCACCGTTTTACCGCTGAGGCCCAGCCTTGGCCTATGGCAACTCGATTTAGTCATGGGGACAATGGCTCTGCTCACGAGGCCACGCTCATGGCGTTGCACTATCCAGAAGATGGGCCTTTGCGCTTCTTGATGATCATTGCTGTGGAAGAAGATGAGAGCCGCCATATGGTGGGTATTTTTCCCTTTCTTTATAGCGGCGGTCAGAATACCGCTATCTTTGAGGCTATTGAATCAGGCGAAGAGGGGGATTGCTGGGAGCGTATACAGATCGGCGAAGAGCGCTCTATCACAGCCTTTAACCCTCTGTATGCTTTCCGGGAAACTGAGCTGGTTGCGGGTGAATATTACGGGTATAGCATGGCGGGTTTGGCGTATACTCTGCACCCCGCACAGCGAGACCGCATTGAGGTTGATGAACAGAATTTAAGTGCTGTGGCGCAGAATCAGCAGGACTCTTCCCCTGAAGAGGAGGGGCGTACCCTTTCGGTTAACCTGAAAGGATCCCATTTCCTGATCGGGGCTGAAGATAGTCTGGATGATTATGGTGTCCGTGGGGTTGTTGAAGAGGTGGATTGGGTTGAGGTAGAAGGCATCAGCTTTGCCGCTTTACAACTTCGGGTTCCCATGCAAGGTGAGCACTGGCCACCATTGGCCATTAAAATCTATGCCTCTGAATATGTGCTTAAGGGCTATCAGCCAGCCGTAAATGATGAGGTGGAAGGTTTGATCTGGTTGCAGGCTGTGCGTGAAGCTGCTTTGGTCTAACGTATGTCGTCTCCAATGCCCAACCAGCACCTTGGCTTGGAGCAGCACCCCACCATCTCTATCTATGAGGTGGGGGGGTCGGTACGGGATGCGTTGCTTGGAGTTCCTGCAAAAGATCGGGATTGGGTTGTTGTAGGTGCGACCCCAGAGCAAATGTTGGCGCTGGGTTTTAAGCAGGTAGGGGCGGATTTTCCTGTCTTTTTACACCCGGTTAATCATGAAGAGTATGCGCTGGCCCGTACGGAGCGTAAACAGGGTAAAGGTTATTTGGGGTTTTCTGTAACCTCCACCCCTATGGTGACCTTGGAGCAGGATCTTGCCCGTCGTGACTTAACTGTTAACGCCATGGCACGCTCGTTAGGTGGAGTGTTGATTGATCCGTTTGGTGGGGTGCAGGACTTGACTAACCGCCATCTGCGTCATGTGACCTCTGCCTTTGCAGAAGATCCTTTAAGGGTATTACGCTTAGCCCGATTTTATGCCCGCTTTGCCTCATTGGGCTTTGAGGTGAATGATGAGACATTGCTGCTATGTCAGGAGCTGGTAGTTAAAGAGGAGTTGCAGGAGCTGAGCCCTGAACGTATTTGGGTTGAAAGTGAACGAGGGTTAATGGAAGAGCAGGGTGGGCAATATGCTTACTTGGTGCAAAAAGTAGGGGCTCAACCTCTGATTTTTCCTGATACAACGTGCGCTCATCACTCGACCTTCCCCCTATTGACACTGATGTGTCAGTGGCAGGGGGAGATAACCTTGCGTTTGGCTGCTTGGATTGGAGATGTGCTGCCCGATCAAGAGCCTGTAGCCCCATTGATTACTCGAATGGGGCGGTATATGCGCATGCCGGGCCGTATACAAAAAGAGCTGGTGTGGCTTTTGGAGTCGTTACCGCATGCTTTGTTTGTGTCACGTCATGCTCCAGAAAAGTTACTTCCTGTTCTTAATGGGCTAAAAGGTGGGCTGCAACAGCCAAGAAGCAGTCAGTTACTGTCTCTCTGTGCGTTGCACTCTGAGGTTTTTGGGTGGCCAAACCCGACTGTTGGCATAAAAAAAGCAATGAAAATTTGGCAATCGGTAAAGCCCCAGGCGATTATGGCCGATGGGTATAAGGGGGCTGACATCGGTATGGCATTAGGTCGTCAACGTTTGGCGAAGCTACGCCAGCAGTGGCCCGAACTTTGGTAATGATCTCAACGGTATTTGCAGTTTTGGTGAGTGGTGAGGTTGCGTCATGACAGACAACAATCCTGAAAAAAATGAAATGTTGCTCAAATTCGTGGTGGAATTTGATAAGCGCTTCACCGCCATGGAGGAGGAGATTGAAGAGCTGCGTGGTAAAATGGAGAAGCTGACCTCTGGTGAAGGGGCGGCAAATCCGGATGAGTGGGCCAAGGTCCAGAAGAATGTTAAAGATCTAAAAGATGGACTGGTTCGTAACCATAAGGCTCAGTCCCACATGGAAAAGCGGGTGGAGTCTGTCAAAAAAGACAGTAACTCTGGTCTGGTGATCAGCATTGTAATTTTTACCTTGCTCTTTATCGTCTCACTTTTTATCCGTTCGTAAATCCTCTCTTTTCCCGTATACTCCCCACCAGTTGATAAAACGCCCACTATGGGCGTTTTTGTTTGGGCTTTCCTTTTTCCGAACCTTCGGTCTATTGAGGACCCGATCATGGTGGATCCCACACATAAAGTTTCTACGGGCATCAGTGGCGCGCTTCGTGCCTTTGCGACCGCCCTGGATGGACTGGTGCGTAACCCCTCTATCCCCCAAGCTTGGCAAGATGATTCTGCCCCAGCCGAATCCCAGCCTGAAGAGATTTCTCATGGGCACGATGCCTTGCCGGATCCTGCAACCTTTGCCCAGGATGATGCCCAGGCTGACCTGACTTGGTTACAAGGGGACGATCAGGCAGGTGCTTGGGAGGCTTTGGAAGCATCCTTGGACAAAAAAACTCCCCAGGAAGATCAAAGTAAGTAGGAGTGGTTTATGAAATATGTTGGTGCGCATGTAAGTGTTTCTGGTGGTGTGCAAAATGCACCTGAAAATGCGAAGGCTATTGGGGCTAAGGCTTTTGCCTTGTTTACCAAAAACCAGCGTCAATGGGCCGCAAAGCCTCTTACCGATGAGCAAATCGAACTCTTCCATTCCCGTATGCAGGCATACGGCTATGCACCAGAGCATACGCTGCCACATGACTCATACCTGATCAATTTGGGTAATCCTGATGAAGAGAAACGCCAGAAGTCACTGGATGCTTTTGTTCATGAGATGGAACGTTGTGCCCAGCTGGGGCTGCCTTTTCTGAATTTTCATCCAGGTAGTCATCTGCGTCAAATTGAGGAGACTGAGTGTCTCGATCTGATCGTTGACAGCCTCAACCGGGCTTTGGATCAGAGCCATGATGTTGTGGCCGTGATTGAAAATACGGCAGGTCAGGGTTCTAACCTTGGCTACCGTTTTGAGCATCTGGCCCATATTATTGAAGGTGTGGAAGATAAAAGTCGGGTGGGGGTCTGTCTGGATACCTGCCACACCTTTGTGGCAGGATATGATCTGCGCACGGCGGATGCTTATGAAAAAACCATGGCGGAGTTTGAGCAAATTGTTGGCTTTAAATATCTCCGTGGCATGCACTTAAACGATTCCAAGCCTGATTTAGGCGCAAAGGTGGATCGTCATCACAGCATTGGTGAAGGTAAATTAGGGTTAGAGGCATTCCGGTTGATCATGAATGATGACCGTCTGGATGGCATTCCTCTTATTCTTGAAACCATTGATGAAACCATATGGAATGAAGAGATTAAGCTGCTGTACAGTATGCAGGAATCAGCTTAATCTTACCCAGAACATGGCGTTTAAAAAGACCACCCTTATAGGGTGGTCTTTTCTTTAAGGTATCTTTGTACCCATTAGAAACTCTTTGCGCCTAAGTGGAAAAGTAGATACCTGCTAAAGAAGGCAGGTGTGAACATGCTTGCTGAGATATCCTGAGCGAATTGATTAAGCAGATGACTGTTTTGGGCATCACATTGTTACAAAGCCATCATGATCATTTCTGTAAAACCCGCTAAACTGTGTGACTTTATTTTATGTTCCACCCATCTGGAGATTGGCACCATGCCTACCCTGTCTGATCTGCCCCAATGGCAAGCTCTGCACGCACATATGGATCAAAATAAAACAGTACATATGCGGGATCTGTTTGATCAAGATTCAGAGCGGTTTAAGCATTTTTCTTTGCAGTTGGGTGAGATGCTCTTTGATTATTCCAAAAACCGTATCTCAGAACAGACCATGGGTTTGTTGATGGATCTAGCGCGGGCACAGGATGTTGAGGGTTGGCGTGATCGAATGTTTGCGGGGGAGGCGATTAACAATACGGAAGATCGTGCTGTCCTACATGTGGCCTTACGCAACCGTTCTAAGCGTCCAATCTATGTCGATGGTCAGGATGTCATGCCCGACATCCTGAAGGTATTGGATCAAATGTCAGACTTTTCCAGTGCCGTTAGATCTGGTGCATGGAAAGGCCAGACTGGTAAAGCCATAACGGATGTCGTGAATATTGGTATTGGCGGTTCTGATCTGGGGCCTGTTATGGTCTGTGAGGCGCTTAAACCCTATATGCAGTCAGGGTTAGACGTTCATTTTGTTTCCAATGTGGATGGTACCCACATGGCTGAAACATTAAAAAATCTCCAGCCTGATACCACTCTGTTTATCGTAGCTTCAAAAACCTTTACGACCCAAGAGACCCTGACCAATGCCCACACTGCCCGTAAGTGGTTGGTCGATGCATTGGGCGAACGGGCTGTGGGTAAGCACTTTGTGGCGCTCTCTACCAATGCTGAGGCTGTTTCGGCTTTTGGTATTGATACTAAAAATATGTTTGCTTTCTGGAACTGGGTGGGGGGACGATACAGCTTGTGGTCGGCAATTGGGCTACCCATTGCTCTTGCCGTAGGGTTTGAAGGGTTTATGCAGCTTCATGAGGGGGCTCATGCGATGGATGAGCATTTCCGCACAGCACCCCTTGAACAAAATATGCCTGTGATCAAGGCTCTTGTAGGTATCTGGAACCACAATTTTTTGGGTGCTGAGAGTTTTGCTGTACTTCCCTATGATCAATATCTGCACCGTTTAGCGGCCTATCTGCAACAGGCTGATATGGAGTCCAACGGTAAGTATGTCACCCGTGATGGTGATCGGGTAACGACTAAAACAGGCCCAGTTTTATTTGGTGAACCTGGTACCAATGGTCAACACTCATTTTACCAACTGATTCATCAAAGCACTCGTTTAGTCCCGGCTGATTTTCTGGCTGCAGCCGAAAGCCAGAATGCCCTTGGTGACCACCACCCCAAATTACTCTCTAACTTTTTTGCCCAAACTGAGGCATTGATGCGGGGTAAAACAGCTCAGGAGGTTCGTGCTGAGCTTGAGGTCGAAGGTTTGGATGGCGAGGCCATAGAGGCACTACAGCCCCATAAGGTGTTTGATGGTAACCGGCCAACCAATTCAATTTTGGTGCGCCAATTTGATGCTTATACCCTTGGTCAGTTGATCGCGCTTTATGAACACACCATTCATGTCCAAGGGATGGTGTGGGGGATCAACCCGTATGATCAATGGGGGGTGGAGTTGGGTAAGCAATTGGCTAAAAAAATTCTTCCTGAGCTTACGGAAGAGGGGATCGTGCAGAGTCATGATGGTTCAACCAACGGCCTGATCAATCACTATAAGCGTATGGTCACCAAGTAGATCTAAACATCATTTAGGAGCACAGGTAAAAAATAAACCCACAGATGACCCTCTCATCTGGATATGTCATGATAAGAGCAGGCTATATGTCTGCTCTTACATGTCTGGAGTATGTACTACTACAGGATTATTTATGACCTTAGCGGAAACCATGCAGCAGTGGGACTTTACCCAAGAGACCATGCTAATTCTTAGTGTGGCCCAAGGGGTCATGTGGCTCATGTTGGTTATCTCCTTGCGCTGGTCAGCTCAAGGGCCTGCTTGGTTCCGTTTGTTTTTATGTAACCCTGTCCCGCCAGCACTCTCACTGCTTTTCTTGGGTGGGATCATGCTGTATGCCATGGTTGGTTTTCCCTGTGTGCACTATTTATATGGTGCCATGCTCTTTATTGTGCTGGGGATGGCCTGTATGGCTGCTGTGTTGTGGATTCAGCGACATTCTGGTCGGTTTAATGCCTCGCATATGCTGGCTTTAACGCTAGTCTATGGCGCGATTTCTTTATGGGTTCATGTCAGTATTGATTACCGCGTCACATACTGTTATGAGCAATTCCCCGCTAAATCTCCCCCGCTCAGGATTATGGACACGCTGCGCAGTCGGGCTTTTGAGATGAATAGCCTGTCACGGCCATTAACGACTCAAACGCTTTTCCCTGATCCTTGGTTTTATGTGTGTGTTGAGGCTGAGGCACCCAAAAAAACGGCAGAGTATCTGCTCAAAAAAACAGGGCTTAAAATTAATCAACGTGCCCTAGCCGTTGGTGTAGACCCTTATCATCAATGGATAACACTGGCTGATCGTCGTGGCCAGATCATTGAATTTTATCAGCTTGAACGGGATCGAATACTCTTTTCTGGTTTTTTTTGTGGCCCTATTCATGAAACTGACTGGATCGCCCGCCTGGGCCGCAAAGGTAAAGTTCTCGTTGAATCCAAAAAAAGGGTGGGGCAACCATGATTACCCTTGGAGTGAGCCAGTGTTTGCTCGGAAATGAGGTGCGTTATGATGGTGGGCATAAGCATGACCGCTATATTACACACATATTATCTGATCATTTTCAATTAAAGAGCCTATGCCCTGAAGTGGAAGCGGGTCTTGGTATTCCAAGAGAACCCATGCATCTGCAACAAGCAGAACCGACCCCTCGTGTCATCTCTATCCGGACCCTTCGGGACCTTACAGCGCCCTTAACGCAATGGAGTGAGCAAAAGGCGGCTTCTTTGGCTCAGCAGCGCTTGTGTGGGTTTATCTTTAAAAGCAAATCGCCTTCTTGTGGCATGCAGCGTGTTAAGCAATATACCGATCAAGGTATGCCTGTTAACTCTGCGGGTGTGGGTGTTTTTGCCCAGGCTTTTATGGCGCATAACCCTATGGTCCCAGTGGAAGAGGAAGGGCGTTTACGCGATGCAGCGCTCAGAGAAAACTTTATTGAGCGCATCTTTGTTTATGATCGCTGGTTGAGCTTGGTAGAGTCTGAGGGTGAGGTTCAGGCGCTGGTGGATTTTCATGCACGTCATAAGTTTTTGATTATGTCACATGATCCGGTGCAGATGCGGGCACTGGGTAAAATGGTTGGTAAAGCTTCTAAACTGGCCTCATTTGAGAAGTATGGTCAGGTATTAATGTCTGCCTTAACCAAACGTGCCACGGTAAAAAAACATGTGGATGTTCTGTTTCATCTCATGGGTTTTTTTAAAAAAGAATTAAGTGCGGATGAAAAGGCAGAGTTGATAGAGTTGTTTGAACATTACCATCAAGAGCTTATACCGCTCATCGTGCCTGTGACGATGGTCAATCATTATGTTCGGAAATTTAAAGTTTCTTATCTGGCTCAGCAGTGGTATCTGCATCCGCATCCTGCTGAGTTAAAGCTCAGAAATCATGTCTGATGGATTGCTGCTAAACTAGGCGCTCTCTTCAGCTCTTAGATAATTTCTAAAGTCTCGACCATAGATATTTGTGCCGCGTGTGCCCTTCATGACACCCAATTCAATGAAAAACCAAACCCAACCAATAATCGGCACCAAGAGCATGGGGATAATCCACCAGCCTGTTCGGCCTCGGTCATGTAAGCGCTTGATGCTCGCGACAATGAGCAACCAAGTTGCCAGACAAAACCAGATGTAATGGGCCATGGGTGAGAGACCAGCATAGATGTGGGCGACCGTCAGAAATACATGTACTGCAATGATCGGCAGTAGATAGTACTTCCAAAAGTGCTTGCGGGTCATGCGACCTTCTGTCGAAAAGAGGTCAGCGTACATAAAATCTATTCATTAGCAGTTATCATTAAAAAGCAAGAAACACTCCTGCGCCTACCATAGATAGGGCATATAAAAACTACCTTGCTCACACTGAAATTTCAAGCCGTGCTGTGGTGTTCTCTCAATAGAAGGAAAAAATGGGTTTGTAGTTATAAAATGTGATTTTCATAATCTAAATATCTATGTTTTGAGCGGTGTTCAAAAAAGCTTGAAGTCAGGGGGCGAGTTTTGTATATTGTGAACATCGTTCAAAAAGAGTGGAGGATCACATCATGGCAAGACGTTCTGATCACACCCGAGAAGAGCTTTATGATATGGCGTTGCAAGCCGCAAGGTTGATTGTGGAAGAGGAGGGGCTAGAGCAGCTCTCTACCCGGCGAATTGCTAAGGAGATTGGCTACTCAGTCGGAACGCTGTACAACCTGTTTGCCAATCGAGATGAGTTGATTTTGCACCTGAATGCTCAAACATTACAAGCCTTAGAGCAGCATTTTGTGGATGTGATTCAACAAGCAACAACACAGCCGTACACCCCGCAAGCTATGGCCACTCTATTGGATGCCTATTTGGGTTTTATCCAAAAGCACACACGTCGGTGGCGGGTTCTTATTGAGTTCTCTTTGCCAGAGCAAGTACCACTGCCGGATTGGTATAGCTCTCAGGTAGAAAAGGTGCTTCAGCAGGTGGAGTCTCAAATGCCAGATCTACCTCATACAGACAAGCGTCGTGCTGTCAGTGTTTTGTGGAGTGGTTTGCATGGCATCCTGACACTGCATGGGTCAGGTAAGTTGGATGCTGTCTCCCAAGAGCCTGTTGCAAATATTGCCCATCACTTTGTCGCAACTTACCTTAAAGGTTTAACTCAAGCTATTTAGGAGCTGGATATGAGTCCGCTTAAACTATTACAAGATTCAGCTTTTCGTCCTCTCTTTTTCACGCAATTTTTGGGCGCTTTTAACGACAATCTTTTTAAAAATGGCTTGGTGATGTTGTTGACATTTGGGCTGGCAGAACAGGCTGGTTATAACGTTGCGCTGCTGTTGCCCTTGGCGGCGGGTATTTTTATTTTGCCCTTTTTCCTTTTTTCTGCAACGGCGGGCTACTTGGCCGATCGTTCACCCAAAGCGTCACTCATTCGAACCATCAAGCTGCTGGAGATTGCCTTGATGGTTTTAGCTGGCCTTGGTTTTTATCTACAAAGCATACCTTTTCTCATGCTTGTGCTTTTTGCCATGGGTGCTCAATCCAGTTTTTTTGGCCCAATTAAATACAGCATTCTGCCTGAAATTCTATCACGGGATAAATTATTGCCTGCGAATGCGTTGGTGGAGGCGGGTACCTTCTTGGCCATCTTGCTGGGCACCATTTGTGGTGGCCTCTTAGCCACGGTGGAATCAGGCATCTGGTTTTTATCCACCCTTCTTGTTTTGGTGGCTTTTGTGGGGTGGTGGACTGGGCGTCAGGTGCCCGATGGCCCCGCTGCTAACCCCTCTTTACAGGTAGGGGCCAACTTTTTAAAGCAAACCATGGCGATGTTGTCTTTAGCCGCGCAGCAAACCCGCCCTTGGCGGGCAATTTTGGGGATTTCATGGTTTTGGTTGGTGGGGGCAACATTTTTAACACAGTTTCCTACCCTGGTTAAAAACCATATGGGTGGTGATGCCCCATTGGTAACCCTGTTTTTAACCCTGTTTTCAGTTGGTATTGGTGTGGGTTCTATTTGGTGTAACCGGTTACAGCACAGCCGTCCTAATACCACATATGCTCCGTTTGGTGCTTTGGCGCTGTCCCTGTTTACCTTTGATTTCTATGTTGCCATGGGGCAGTGGAGTCTTCAGGGGCCCGTATCCTTACATCAGTTTATCATGCAGCCTGAGGGCTGGCGTATCATGCTGGACCTATTTGGTGTATCCGTAGCAGGGGGGATTTTTGTGGTACCGCTCTACACCTTGCTTCAAACCCATGGCAAGTCTGGAGAGACAGCACGCTTAATAGCGAGTAACAATATTCTTAATGCGCTGTTCATGGTTGTCAGCTCGCTGTTGGCCATGGGTATGTTGGCCATGGGGTGGAGTATTCCAGAGCTGTTTTTGAGCATGGCTATTGCCAATCTATTTGTCACAGCCTATATCGTAACCCTACTTCCTAATGAGGTGCTCATGACCTCATTACGTATGGTCTTGCGGCTTCTGTTCCGGGTGCAGTTACATGGGTTGGATAACTTGAAAAAAGCAGGAGATAACCCTGTTATTGTTGTAAACCATGTTTCTTTTTTAGATGCACTGTTACTGGCGGCTTTTCTGCCCATAAAACCCTACTTTGCCATCAATACACATATGGCCCAGCGGTGGTGGTTAAAACCCTTTTTACCCCTCTTTAATGCTTACCCTCTCGACCCGACCAATCCTTTGGCTTTGCGTGGTTTAACGCGTGCTGTGCAGCAGGGCAACGCTTGTATTATCTTTCCTGAAGGGCGAATTACGGTCACGGGGAGCTTGATGAAAGTTTTTGAAGGCCCGGGCTTAATTGCAGACCGTGCCCATAGCGCCATTTTGCCGATCCGTATTGATGGCGCACAGTATACCTTTTTCAGTCGTCTGAAGGGGGTTGTGCGCCGACGCTTATTTCCTGCCATAACCCTGAGCATCCTCCCGCCCCAAAGAATCTCGGTCGATGCCTCTATTGTTGGCCGTGAACGACGGAAACAGATCGCTTTGTCGCTGTACGATATCTTAACGGAAATGTTATTTGAAACCTCTAAACGGGATCAAACCCTATTTCAAGCACTGCGCAGTGCACGGGATATCCATGGTGGCTCTGGGATAATATTAGAAGATATTCAACGCAAACCCATGAGCTATGACCGCTTGTATTTGAGTTCTCTGGTCATGGCTGGTCTGTTTAATAAGGTGACCAAGCCGCATGCTCGGGTAGGGGTTCTATTGCCCAACACCTCTGCAGTTGCAGCCACATTTTTTGGTTTGCAATACGGTGGGCGGGTGCCTGCCATGTTGAACTTCAGTGCGGGGCCAGCACATCTACAGAGTGCTGTGCATACCGCACAGCTTAAACAGGTGATCACATCGCGCAAATTTATTGAGATGGGAAAATTGGAACCGCTACTTGATGCTTTGTCTTCTGATGTCGAGGTTCTCTATTTAGAAGAGCTGACACAAAACATCACGGTGTGGCAAAAGGCTTGGGCATGGCTCTTAGCGCCGATGAGTGGCTGGTTACACGCTTGGAAAGCCATTAATCCCCACGATCCGGCCGTGGTGCTGTTTACATCGGGCAGTGAAGGGAACCCAAAAGGGGTGGTGTTGAGTCACCATAACTTACTATCCAATTGTGCCCAAATGGGGGCTCGGGTCGACTATTCTCCTAAGGATGTGGTTTTCAATGCCCTGCCGGTCTTTCATGCTTTTGGCCTAAGTGCAGGTTTTTTAATGCCGGTTTTTTCAGGTATTCGCAGCTTTCTCTACCCCTCTCCATTGCATTATCGGATTGTACCAGAGCTGGTGTACGACAGTAATGCCACCATACTGTTTGGTACCGATACTTTTTTAGCGGGTTATGCCCGTATGGCCAATCCCTACGATTTTTATAGCGTACGGTTTGTATTTGCAGGTGCAGAGGCCGTTAAAGCTCAAACACGCCAGTTATGGATGGAGCGTTTTGGTTTACGAATTCTCGAAGGGTATGGTGCGACGGAAACAGCCCCTGTGCTGGCGATTAATACAGCCATGCACAACCGTTCAGGTAGTGTGGGTCGGCTTATGCCGGGTATGGAAATGCGCCTGGACCCCGTGCCCGGTATTGATGAAGGTGGACAGCTTTGGGTCAAAGGGCCAAATGTCATGTTGGGCTATCTAAAGACAGATGCCCCAGGCCAACTGCAACCTGTTGAAGGGGGCTGGTATGACACGGGAGATATTGTGGATATGGATGAAGAAGGGTTTATGCGTATTAAAGGGCGCGTTAAACGATTTGCCAAAATTGCAGGAGAGATGGTCTCACTACAAGCTGTTGAGAACTTGGTCGCTCTGATCTATCCAGACCAAAGGCATGCCGTTGTTGCCAGGCCAGATGAAAAAAAAGGGGAGCGGTTGGTTTTGGTATCTGAGGTGGCGTCGTTAGATATCACAGAGCTCGGGCGTACGCTAAGGGCGCAGGGGGTTGCAGAGATACAGCTGCCTCGGCATGCTATCCATGTTCAGCAGTTACCCCTGCTAGGTAGTGGCAAAACAGACTATACCCATATTTCGAATCTGGTTAAAACCCAGGAACAGCAGGTGGCTTAGCGTTAAAAACGTTTCAACATTCGGTTTAAGCCAAGGCGCATACATGGCATGGGAGCCAGCTTGAAAAGAGCAGGTAATAACCCCACCTGCCATGCATCATGTAGCTGACTGAGGGGGATAATGGAGAGAAGCTGTGTGGCCAACTTATGGCGTGCTTGTTTCATCACATGAGTGGGGCCTGGGTGTGCACGGCAAAAGTGCTGAAAGCTTTGGATCAACATGAGGGCCAAATGAAAATCTTTTGGGTTATAGGTTTGGGGAATAAACTGGGTTAAAAAACGTAACCGCTCAATCTCTTCCAGCGTTGGTGGGGTATTGCTGGGCCAATAAGGGGTTAAATTGCGCTGACCGATGGTATAGGCCAACTGTTGCTGGGTCTGTTTATGTTTTAGGCTAATTTGTGAGGCAATCTGACGGCTTTGTATAACAGACTCAGAGAGATTGCTCATGCGCCCCTGTAATGCAGGGCGCCCCCATAACTCAAAATCTTGGCTGTAGGTATAGTTGCTGTCGTATCCACCCAGCTCTAAAATAACCTGCTTTCTGAACATGACTGCAGGGTGGATCATGACGGAACGGAGCCGGGTTTGCCAATCAATCATCCAAGGGTCGATGGTTGGCCGCTCAGGGGGTTTAGCTAATGGGGTGCTCTGTTCATCAATAAAACAGGCAATTCCCCCCCCAACTACATCAATATGCGGGGTGTTTTCCAAGTAGTGCCGTTGCAACGCCAAGCGTTGGGGGAGGGCGACATCATCGGCATCCAGTCGTGCAATAAACCGACCTCTGGCCATCTTTAAACCACGGTTTAGGGTTTGGGTTAGGCCTATATTTTTGGGGTTTTGATGGATATTAACCCGGTGATCCTGTTTGGCGAGAGACTGCATGAGTTGCCAGGTGCCATCACTGGAACCATCATCGAGCAGTAGGCACTCAAAATCAGTCTCAGTTTGCAGCAGAATGCTCTCAACAGCTTCTGTGAGATACTGCTCGCTGTTGTAGGCACTGATTAAAACGGTGATGGTCGGCGTTTGGGTCATTATGTTTGACGTTTACTCTCAGATTGGGACCGGTTGGTTATACCTTGAAGAAAAGCTTTTGTGAACTCATCTTCACCTTACATGTCCATAACAGGGAGTGTAACCCTCATTTATCGTACAATCCGTGCTTGTCACCTGTCTAATCAGGTGGGCATACGGCTTTAAGGAATTGGTTTTATGCAGACCCCATCCATGGAGCAACTGAAAGCAACCATTACCCAACAACTGCAAGAACAGCGCCTGTTGGGTTTAAAAATGGCTGGGCATCTTGTCGCTCAGTTTAATGTGGAACATCCTTTGGATGCTTTGGACCACGAAACATTGGCACAGCTTGAGGAGTTTGAGCTCGAACTGCTTCTCTCGCCTTTATATACCCCAGATAAAGAACACTGTTTTGCGTGCGAACCTTTTTTTCCTGAAGCAGGGTTCACGGACGCAGAGCAAGAGGAGCTGGTAAAGGCTTTGCTGGCTCAAGGGATACAAGGGGTTGGATCTTTCGAAGATCGTACAGGCCCTATTGATCTGCCAGAAATTGTTTTGGAACGCTACGTAACCTTACTGGGGGCTGGACGGGCTATTCCTGAAAAGCTATTAACGATTATTAATCGGGTTGCCCAAGACGACGCTCTGTTCCATGCACGCATGTTAGGTCGTGATCGCGTATGGGAACGACCTGAAGCTTTGGATCTTGTCTGTCTCTGTTTAGAGAAAAGTGCCGAGAAAGATTCGTTTAGCAGCGATAAAATGGCCTTTTTGACCAATTTTATCCGAACCAACCGCCCACGCACACTTGAGGTTCTGCTGCAACAGATTATTAATATGGTGGAATCTTATCGCTTAAGCGAAGATGGCGGTAGTTTTGACGGCGTCTCCAAAAAGCATGGAAGCAGTGGTATCCGCTCCCAGTTTACTGGCGCTGCCGTTAAAGCCAGGCGTCTGTCCATGGCACAAGCTGTTTTATCAGACTTTGATGTCAGCAGTAGTTATGCTAAGCGTCAGATGGAAAAGAAAAAAATCCTAGAAGATATGGAGAACCCTTTCTTGTAAACAGAAGGGAGCCGCCGCTCTATCATGGTTCATATCCCGTAGAGTGGTACTATGGCTGTACAGGCTCTCGCTCCGCTTCTGCAAACGAGAGGTGACGAGAGAGGGCTGCCCATAGTGCCTCTTTACGAATGGGCTTGGTCAAATGATCATCACATCCTGCAGCCATGCTTTTGTCTGCATCCCCTTTTAAGGCGTGTGCTGTCAGGGCCAATATGGGGGTTGGTAGGAGATCATTCATGGCTTCGTGCTCACGGATTTCACGTACGGCACTATAGCCGTCCAGTACGGGCATCTGCATATCCATTAACACCAAATCATACGGCTTGTTCCCTATGAAATGCTCAACAGCTTGTTGACCATTGCTTACAATATCCAATGAGCAGGGAAATTTCTTTAAAAAGCGCTCAATCAGTAGGGCATTGTCAGGCATATCTTCTGCTAACAAGATGGTAGGCAGGCGGTTTGTATCACGCTGAGTTTTGAAGGTCGGGGCAGAGAATTTCTCTTCAGATTGTCTCTGGGGGACATCATTTTTTAATGCCGGTAAGTTGGCATTAAAGTAGAAGGTACTTCCCCGGTTATCCTGACTTTCAACTTTTAGGTGCCCACCAAAGAGCTGTACCAAACGTTTACTAATGGTGAGCCCCAGACCGGTACCGCCATGTTGCCGTGTGACATAGGCATCTGCCTGGGTGAAGGGATCAAAAATTTGTTCTTGGGCAGATTTAGGAATACCACACCCGCTGTCAGTTACTGAGAATTTGAGCTGGTGTAAACCACTCTGTTGGCCAACGGCCTCAACGGTGATCCAAACCCCCCCTTCTTTGGTGAATTTAATCGCATTACCGACTAGATTGATCAAAACTTGGCGTAAACGTGCGCGGTCGGCATGGTAGTTTTCAGGCAGTTCATCTTCCAAAGTAACCGATAAGGCGAGGTTCTTTTTCTCTGCTTCCTGTCGAAAAAGATCCCGAATTTCATGGAGAAAATCGGGCAAATTCATCGGTATGGGATCAAGCTCTAAGCGACCAGACTCTACCCTGGATAGATCCAGAATATCATTGATCAGATCCAGCAGCGCCAGAGCTGCACGACGCTGTACGTGTAGTAATTCACTCTGTTCATCATCCAAGCTGCTTTCTGCCAAGAGTTCAGACATCCCCAAAATGGCATTCATAGGGGTACGGATCTCATGGCTCATCAGTGCCAGGAATTCACTTTTTGCCCGACTGGAACTTTCAGCGCGGTCTCGTGCTTGTTGAAGCTCTCGTTCCAATTTTTTTCTGGTGGTGATGTCATCCTTTACTGCAACAAAGTGGGTTATCTCCCCCTCATCAGAGCGGATGGCAGAGATGGATGCGGCTTCCCAGAAGAGTGATCCATTTTTGGCGCGGTTATAAAATTCACCATGCCACTCTTTACCATGGGTAATGGTTGTCCACATATCCTTATAGAAGCCTTGGCTCATCTCCCCACTTTTTAAAAAGCGGGGGTTCTCACCGATAATCTCTTCGGATTGGTAGCCGGTAAGTTGGCAAAATTTAGGGTTAACATATTCAATGTTACCCTCAGCATTGGTAATAACCACCGATGCTGGGCTGTGTTCTACTGCCCGGAAGATCTTAGCGTTCTCTTCCGTTTTTTGTTGAATGCTCTCCATCATATGGTTGACAGCGGAGGTCAGTTCATTCAACTCCGCACCTGTGGTGTGGGGGATGGGTTCTTTATAGTTACCGTGCGCAATACGGTTGGCACCACGAACTAAGTCTAAGATCGGGCTGAGAATATAGCGCTTAAACCCAAGGTAGAGTGAAAAAATTACCAGGAGAATAACTCCGCCCGAAACAGCCATGCGCTGGGTGAAAAGGGTGTTTTGTATCTCTACTTGGCTAGAGCGATCCAAAATAATGATCACCTCTCCAAGCATGGTGCGCTGATATCGTATGGGGTAAGAGAACCATATGGCATCGGGCTGCTGTTTATAGAAGTGCAGCATGTTATTGAAAGCATCTATCTCAAACAGCGATCCCTCATGGCTGAACTGTAGCGCGGCTGGAAGATGATCATTTTGGTGAATAGCTAAGGGGTTGCCACCACGATCGACAATAGCGGAGAGGATCAGATCAGGCTGATCCATGAGCATTTCAGCAAAATGCTCCAACTGCACAAAGTCATATGAGAGTATGGCGTCAGGTGAGATATTGGCCACAAATTGTCCAAGGGCATTGGCTCTTTGTGAGAACTGATCTTTTAAGAAACGTTTTTCCAGTTGAATAATCAGAAGGCTGCTCACTACTGAAGCGATCAATAGCAGAGAACTGATAAACAGGATAAAGCGTGTAGAGAGTCCTAAACGCATGTAGGTAAGATCCAATCAAACGTTTAATGGGGCACCTAGGGGTGCGGATATCGGTGAGGTAACCTTAAGTACCCCTGATCAGGATATAACAACCCTACCTGTGTGAGCAGAGGTGTTGCTTGTCCCTAGTGTGCTTCTCCCAGTGTTTCCTTAACAATAGCGCGGTGTACGGTATAGGCTTGGTCATCGGTGCTTATAAAGTTGGTCACTCTGGCATGCTTAAGTACCATCCGCCCCTCTTCATCCTGTTTCATGGTCGTAAAGATGCTACGGAGCTGATCCCGTATCTCTTTTGGCATGTCTTGACGGGTTGCCCATGGTAAGTGGGGCAGGGGAGCGCTTTGTGCCAATATTTTTAAACGACGCGTATCAATTCGTTTTTTGACAGTGGGTAGATCCAGAATAACATGCCCAGTACCAGCCGCTTCAGCCTGATGGTGGGCAAGCGAGAGCACCGCATTGGGAGGGTTAATAGCAAAACGGGTGTTAAAATCCTTACTGGTTATCCCAGCGTTTTTTAACATGTTCATGGGTACCACGTAGCTCATCATGGCTGAAGGTCCACCACCAAAGATGATGGTTTTGCCGCGCAGATCATCAATGGTGTGAATGCCGGTGTTCCGTCGAACCACCAGAGCCCCACGGATTGTCCCCGCGCCAAACTCCTCATTCATGACCAGTGCATTGTAGCCAAACTGTGTGTGGGCACGCAGGTAGTGCAGTTGGTTAAAGTGCACGATATCCAGTTTTTGCGATTCCACATGTTTCCAAAAGCTTTTGAAATCTTTGGAAGTCACCAGGCGAACCGGGCGGTCCAGATGGGTTTCTAGATAACTGGCAAGTGGGCTGAATAGGGTGTAAGTCACACTGGCATTTCGCCGAGGAAAAACCCCAAGGGTCAACGGTTCAACCGCAAGGCTAAGTGTGGGCCCCATGGTGAAGAGCAGGGCGAAAAGAGCCACACAAAGGGGCTTGATGGAAAAGCGGGAGGAAAGAAGCATAAGTCCGTAGTTAACCTTGAGGGCAAGTGTTCTTTTGGATTTCCATTGACCTTTATTGAGTATGCCATATCCCCCATTGATGAAGGTAGCATTAATGCGAATTTCAAGGATTTAAGTAAGGGAAGTTGCAGGAAAAAAAGAAGATAACTTCCTCTGCGCGGCTGACAAATCCTCTTTTCAGGTTGGCCTTGAGGGTTAAGTGCTTGAGATACGAGGCTGAGATGTCCATAATGGCGACCAGAAAATGGATCCCAGCACACTTTCAAGTGCCATCAATCCTGCGTTGTTAAGGAGCAGTCTCATGTCACAATTGGCCCTGGTGCAACCCTTTAATGGCTGGCGCCCCCCACCTGAGCATGTTTCACAGGTCGCTGCTCCTCCTTATGATGTTTTAAACTCGGAAGAGGCCCGAGTGATGGCAGGGGATAATCCTCACTCCTTTTTAAGGGTCTCTAAAGCTGAGATTAACCTACCTTCAGGTACCTCCCCTTACGATGCGAGCGTCTACCAAAAAGCTGCTGAGAATTTTGCCGCTTTAAAAGAACAAGGGGTTCTGGTTCAAGATGATACCCCCTGTTACTACATCTATCGGTTGATTATGGATGGGCGGGCTCAAACAGGGGTGGTCGCGGCTGCGTCGGTGCAAGCTTATGACAGCAACCGCATTAAAAAACATGAATTCACCCGGCCAGATAAAGAGAATGATCGAACTGAGTTTGCCTGGCGTCTACAGGCCCATTCAGGCCCTGTTTTTTTGACCTACCGGCATAATACTCATATCGATACGTTGGTTGGGCAGATTTGTCAGGATGAGCCTATCTACGATTTTACGGCGGCGGACGGTATTCAGCATACGCTGTGGGTATCGGCAGACGCGACGCATAACCAGGCGATTTCACAAGCATTTGATGCGTTGGGGCATGTCTATGTGGCAGACGGGCACCATCGTAGCGCTGCAGCCTCCCGGGTACACCGTCGTTTTGTCGAAGAAGGTAAGGGAACCGACCAGGAAGAGGCACCCCATAACCGCTTTCTGTCGGTCTTGTTCCCAGATAATCAAATGCGTATTCTTGACTACAATCGTGTGGTTAAAGATTTAGGGGGCTTAACTGTCGACGGCTTTATGGAACAGTTAGAAAAGTCGTTTGATGTGAGCAAGCAGGATGCACCTTTCAGCCCTGACCAACGGCGTACCTTTGGTATGTATTTGTCTGGGCAGTGGTATCAGCTTACCTTAAAATCTGTAATCACGGATCCTGAAGATCCCACAAAGCGGTTAGATGTCAGCTTGCTTAGTGATCATGTGTTGGGCCCTATCCTCGGTATTGAAGATCTGCGACGTGATCCAAGGATCGACTTTGTCGGTGGTATTCGTGGTATGGAAGGATTGATGGCCCGTGTTGATAGTGGGGATATGGCAGTGGCTTTCTCCATGAATGCAACCACCATGGATGAGCTGATGGCTGTTGCGGATGATAATCAAGTCATGCCACCCAAATCCACTTGGTTTGAGCCTAAACTGCGCGATGGTTTGGTTACCCAAGGTTTTTAAAGTCACTGCGTTATCTTAAAGGGAGCTGCCCTGGATGAGACAGAGAGGCATAATCCGCCACCTCTATCTGCTTTTGGGGTGGCTCTTTTTTGTGTTAGGTATTATTGGGGCATTTTTGCCGGTACTGCCAACAACCCCTTTTATGTTATTGGCTTTGTGGGCCTTTTCAAAAGGGAGTGAGCATCTTCACCGTTGGCTCTACGACCACCCTTTGTTTGGCCCCCCTCTGCAACGTTGGCAACGCTGGGGGGTGATCCCGGCCCGTGCAAAAATGGCTGCTATTGGTGCGATGCTGGTGAGTGCACTGGTGGTGGTATGGATGCCTTATCTACCCTTATGGCTTAAGGTTGGCGTCATTATTATTCTGATCATTGTGGCCCTCTATATTTGGAGTCGCCCCGATCGTGCTCCAGATACTTGAACCTTACACCATGGCCGTTGGAAACAGTGCAGTAGCAATCGTTTGAAAAGCGGGGTCTACCCCTTCAATGGTTGTCATACAGAAACTCTTTTTTTTAGCGTATGGTGTCGTGGTAACAGCTCGTATATAGCCATACTGTTGCAGGGTCTCCAAATACGGTTGCAGCCGTTTTAGGCTGCTGTTGCGCATGAGTAGAGGCTGGCTATTACCATGGGCAGGTGCTTTGCGCATATGTTGCCATATATAGCTGGGAACACAGGTCTTTTGTCGTAGTTTTAGAAAAGCCTCTTGAAGGGCAGGGGGTAAATCTTCGGGCTGTGTTATTACATTGGGCACTATCCCATCTCCTTGGTTCTTGACTGTGAAAAGTTGGACCCTGTGTAGATGGAATCATTCCTCTTTTTTGGATTTCAGGTTCATGAGCCGTCAGTCACTCCATATTGTTCATACCGAAGCCTCCTTGGGTTGGGGTGGGCAGGAAATACGTATTCTCACCGAATCCAAAGGGTTGATCGGGCGCGGCCACCGCGTCTCTGTGTTGTGTTCTCCAGAATCATTACTGTATAAGAATGCACCCAACTATGGGATAACCCCAATCCCACTGCCCATCCATAAAAAAAGAGTTAAAGGGTTGAGCGCTGTCGCACGCTGGCTGAACGAGCATGAGCCAGATATTATTGTGACCCATAGCTCAACGGATAGTTGGCTTACCGCTTTAGCCGCACGTTTTCGCCGTCGATCCATACCTGTCATCCGACTCCGGCACATTTCCGCTCCCGTGACAAAAAATTTACCGACCAAATGGCTTTACGGCACGCTCAGTCAACATGTGATTACGACGGGGGAGCTGATTTGTGACATGTTGGTTGATTACAACGGGCTCTCCAGAGATCATGTAACAGCTATCCCCACCGGGATTGATCTTGAGCGGTACAAGCCTGCGAATGCCAAGCAGGCTCGTAAGCAGCTAGGGCTTGAAGAAACCCCCTTTACCATTGGTATTGTGGCTACGTTGCGGACCTGGAAAGGTCATGAATATCTTTTTAAGGCTTTTAAAGCGTTAGCAGCACCTGATTGCCGACTGCTGGTGGTTGGGGATGGACCCATGGGACCCCACTATCGAAAGTTGCTCCCCAAAATGGGGCTGGAAGATCATGTTACCCTTGTTGGGCAACAGCAGGATGTTGTGCCTTGGTTGCAGGCCATGGATCTTTTCTGCCTGCCTTCCTATGCCAATGAAGGGGTGCCCCAAGCCCTTATGCAGGCTATGGCGTGTGGGTTGCCGTGTGTTTCAACACCGGCTGGGAGTATTGGGGAAATTCTTAAAAATGATCATAATGGCCTGTTGGTTGAGCCTAAAAACAGTCAACAACTGGCCAACGCGTTAACCCATTTGCGAGAAGACCCAGCCCACCGTCAACGCTTAGCAAATCAAGCCCATGCGGATGCCCACGAAAACTTTGGGTTGGATCATATGCTTGATCAAATGGAAGCTCGCTTTTATGCCTTGTTGGCATAAAGCAATAGACCTGATCCATCTTTCCCCTTAAACTAATGATAGATTTAAGTATAAATGGTGGGTATTGGAGATCTCCAATGGATGCAGTTAACTCAGTGGCGCAATCCGTACGGCACCCAGCCAATAGTGTGGAGCCGTCTAATCGCACCCAAAGTCCAGAGGTTGGTTCTGCTCTAAAAAAGACGGAATCTGTTACTCAGTCACATGATGGCATTGACCGAGCTGAACAAACCGCCAGACAAAATGATGCCCGACAGGCCAATAAAGCCCCCCGGGTTGATATTTATGTTTAACCACAGCTTCAAGCGCGATATGGCATAATCCTGCGAAAAAAATAGAGGATTTAGGGATATCGCCTTGCCTCCAACCTCTGGCTGTTGTAGACCTAGAGGGTAGAGAAAAGAAGTTCACCATATGGGCCAGCCAATGGATCCTTTTCATGATTAAGTGAAAAGGGGGTGTGGCTGAGACACCACAATAAAATATAGGTGAACCATTGGTCGCTTAGACCATGAACACAATGCTGGGGAGCAACGTGTTCAATCTCACTAAAGATGTGATGTGAGATAGGATAGGGCATTATAATCCAAGGAATGGGTGGCAGACCATGACGAGGAACCGAGCTTATTTCAAGCACCCTAATGGGGTGCGTGGATCAGGACATATGTATCCTGAGCTTGCGCGTAAACGGGTGTTGGGAAGTCAAAAAATTTCCCCCCGCAGCGGTAGTAAAATTCAACGTTTTGAGCGTAGTTGTGATTCGTTGAATCAGGATATGAAACGTAGTTTATCTGGTGTGGGCTCCGGGCATGTGCGCCGCTGCTGCATCACCACACGTGCAGAGCAGGCCCACCAAGATGGGTGGCTGGTTTTATTTCTGCAAGCTGCGGTCATGGTTATCGGTGGTATTTACTATTTGGTGCGTCAAACACTGGGTAGTCTTGTATCACTCTTTGATGGCTCTGATCATAAAGCATCGTGCTGTGGTGATGATCTGCTTGAAGATATGGCTCTGTGTGGTGGTGGTGAGAATGATCATCTACTACAGATCATGGAGGCTGAAGCTTGGCAGGATCAGCAGATGTCACAAGAAAAAATGGATGCTCAGGATTGGGAAGAGTCTGACTTGTCAGAAGATGAACTGACAGATCAGGCCGCACAACTGAAAGCCGCCTGGACAGTACGGGATCGATCCTGCTGAGTGGCATACGCAAAGGCGTGCTGTCCCCGAGCGGTAAGCGATACGAGGGATAGGTCAAAGCGGGTACGTAATGGCAGCTTCCAAGTTTAACGATTCACTCCCAGAGGGGGCACAGATCCTCTGGTATGAGATCATTAAGGTCCTGGGTAAAGGGGGCTTTGGCATTACCTATTTGGCCAAAGACACCAACCTGGATCAGTTGGTTGCCATTAAGGAATATCTGCCCTCAGCTTTTGCCAGCCGTGATCAGAGCGAGACCGTTCTACCTAACTCTCCCGAAGCAGAAGAAACTTTTCGTTGGGGGCTTGACCGCTTTTTAGGTGAAGCCCGCACCCTGGCGCGTTTCCGACATCCCCATATTGTGCGGGTTCTTAGTTTTTTTGAGGACCATAATACGGCCTATATGGTGATGGAGTTTGCGGAAGGTAAGGGTCTAGATGCCATCCTTAAACAACGCAAAACTCTGACTGAAGGGCAGCTTAGACAGCTGCTTACCCCGCTGCTCTCTGCGCTAGAGACCCTCCATGAAACAGGTTTTATCCATCGCGATCTGAAACCAGCCAATATTTTAATTCGTAAAGATGGTAAACCGGTTATTCTCGATTTTGGTTCGGCCCGTCAATCTCTGGGGCAGACCGATCAGCATATGACCAGTCTGTTGACTTTGGGGTATTCACCGTTTGAACAGTATGACAGCAGTGGAGCGCGCCAAGGCCCCTGGACGGATATCTACGCCATGGGAGCGGTACTTTACCATGCTGTGACGGGTAAAAAACCCATGGATGCTGCCCTACGCATTAATGCTAAGCTGCGTAACCAGCCTGATCCTATGATCCGCGCGGTGGATGTCGCAAAAGAGCGCTATAGTGCCAACTTTCTTAAAAATATTGATCTGGCGCTGCAGGTACTGGAAACCGATCGCCCCCAATGTGTAAGTGACTGGAAAGCCCAACTGTTTGGTGAAGATACGGCAAACAATACTGTTTCTACAAAGGGTAGTTCAGAGGCACCAAAACCTGCAGCAGTTGTGAAACCTGCTGAAAAAAGTACGAAAACAGCACCAACCATCAAACCGACACCGACAGCCAAACCGATACCGAAGAGTGAAGCACCAGTTGTAGCGCCGACGCCAACGTCGAAAGCAGAAGTTGTTGCTAAAACGGCGCCCCCTAAAGAGGACTCTGCGCAACAGGTTGCCAAACCAGCGGCACAGGCCCCGGCTGAGCCAGGTAGTAGCCCGAAAAAGAAGACCAAGAAAAAGAAGAATGCTTGGCGCAGTTTTGTGGCTTCCATCAATGATTTTGGTACCCAATCCAACAACAGTGCAGGCCCCAAGACGACCATTCCCAAAGCACATGCAGCCTCAACGAAGGCGGACCAAGGGGAAGTTTATGTTCCCCCTGAACCCCAAGAGCCACTGCCGACGCATCCAGAAGCGGGTCAGTGTTGGGAAGAGCCCATCACCGGTTTATCCTTTATATGGATACCCCAAGGTCAGTTTCAAATGGGTAGCAACAAGGGTGTCTTAGGGTGGCGTGCGGATGAATCCCCTGTACACACGGTGGAGTTGGATGGATTTTGGATGGCACAACATCCAGTGACTTGGGATGCTTGGAACCGTGTTCATAAACTGGATGAAGGGAAAAAACGTAAAAAGGTGGAAGCCGCTCTGCCTGCTTCAGGTATTGGTTGGGAGGATGCCCAAAGCTTTTTACGTAACTTTACCCATTTGAGTGGATCCAATTTACACATGGGTTTACCCACGGAAGCTCAATGGGAATACGCCGCACGGGCTGGGAGTGATTGCCAATTCCACTTTGGAGATGACATGTCCGAGCTGCATGGATATGCCTGGTATAACCAAAATGCAGGGGATGTTCCCCACCCTGTTGGCAAGCTACAGGCAAACCCGTGGGGCTTGTATGACATGTTGGGTAATGTGTGGGAGTGGGTCGAGGATTGGTATGGGGATGATACCTATAAAAAATGTGCCCATGGTGTCTGTAACCCAACAGGTGCGCCTTTTGGTGAAGTACGTGTTTGCCGTGGCGGCAGTTGGCGCAGTACCGTTAAAGCCTGCCGGGTAGCCTATCGAAATCGTGTATCTCCTACCTCTAAAAGCAGTACGCTTGGTTTTCGTTTGGTGTTACGGGTAGAGGATCGGCAGTAGGTATCTTACCCTGTTGTGATTAAGCATCCCGATAAGGCGATGCTTTTTATGTGAACCAATATAGTACTGTTATGGTCCTAGTTAGTAAAGGAGGGGGCCATGTTCCGTATCAGTAAACTTGCCGATTATGCCATTGTTGTGATGCGTGTGCTTGCAGAGCATCCGCATCGCACCATGAGTGCCACAGAGTTGGTCGCCTGCTCCTACCTACCGGACCAAACAGTCCGGAAAATTCTTAAAAAACTAACCATCGCCCAACTTCTCATTTCGCAAAGAGGAGCAAATGGTGGTTATCGTTTACGGTTACCTGTGCAGGAAATATCTCTACTCGCCATCATTGCGGTCTTTGATGGACCCTTACATCTAACCTCTTGTTGTAGTGATGAGCCGTGTGAGCATTTGGATCACTGTCCAATGCCTGTTAAATGGCAACGCATACACCATGCAGTGATGGGCGCGTTAGAGGGGATCACCCTTGCGGATCTTTTGGATGACCCGGGGCACGGATCAAGTACCACAGGTCTAAAAGAGGTACCGTTTAACGGACTTGGGGCGAGGTTATCATAATGCCTGACTAAGAAGGTTTGGCATGACGGATAAAGGTGACCATCATGAATCAAGCAGTTAAAGGTCTTGAATTTATGGATCAAAGCTATCCTCATGGCTTTGTATCAGATGTCGATGCTCATGTGTTTCCTCCTGGTTTAAACCGAAAGGTTGTTGAAAAAATATCCGAACTCAAACAAGAACCTGCATGGTTAACACAGTGGCGTTTACAAGCTTTTGAAAAGTGGCAGGAGATGACGGAGCCGAGTTGGTCATCGGTACGCTATCCTGCTATCGACTATCAGAGCATCTCTTACTATGCTGCGCCAAAAAATAGTGAAAATGCCCCCAAAAGTTTAGAGGATGTCGATCCAGAACTTCTTAAAACCTATGAAAAGCTAGGTATCCCTCTGGATGAACGTGCCGCTCTGGCAGGGGTGGCTGTGGATGCGGTTTTTGATAGCGTTTCGGTGGCGACATCCTTTAAAGAGCGCCTAGCAAAAGATGGTATTCTTTTTTGTTCCTTCTCAGAGGCCGTTCAAAACTACCCTGAACTGGTTGAGCGCTATCTGGGGAGTGTTGTCCCCCCAACGGACAATTTTTTTGCCGCGCTCAATGCAGCTGTATTCAGTGATGGCTCTTTTTGTTACATACCTCCTGGGGTCCGTTGTCCCATGGAGCTTTCCACCTATTTTCGTATTAATCAGGCTAAAACAGGTCAGTTTGAGCGCACCTTGCTTATTTGTGATCGCGACGGCTATGTGAGCTATTTAGAGGGCTGTTCAGCGCCACAACGTGCCGAACACCAACTTCATGCTGCGGTGGTCGAACTGGTTGCTATGGAGGGGGCTCACATCAAGTATTCCACCATACAGAACTGGTATCCCGGTGATGCGCAAGGGCGCGGCGGTATTTACAACTTTGTGACAAAGCGGGGGGATTGTCGTGGCCATGGTTCCCGGATTGATTGGACTCAGGTTGAAACCGGGTCTGCCATTACCTGGAAGTACCCCAGTGTGATCCTTCGTGGGGATAATACGGTGGGTAGTTTTCACTCCGTTGCCGTAACAGCGAACCATCAACAAGCGGATACCGGAACGAAAATGATTCATCTGGGACGCAATAGCCGCAGCACAATCCTATCTAAAGGAATCTCTGCTGGGCATGGTCACAATGCCTATCGAGGTTTGGTACGTATGGGCTCTGGTGCTCATGGTGCACGCAACCACACTCAATGTGACTCTTTATTGATGGGAGACCTGTGTCGTGCGCACACCTATCCGGTTATTGAAGTCAAAAACCCTACTGCGGTTGTAGAGCATGAGGCTACGGCATCACGTATCGGTGACGATCAGCTTTTTTACTGCCGTCAGCGTGGATTAAGTGAAGAGGAGTCCATCAACCTGATCGTTGGAGGTTTTTGTAAAGAGGTCTTCCATGAACTACCTATGGAGTTTGCGGTTGAAGCCCACAAGCTCTTGGAGTTGACCCTGGAAGGTACGGTTGGTTAAGGAGCAGGTATCATGTTAGAGATCTGTAATCTACACGCTTCTGTTGCAGGTAAAAAAATTCTTCATGGGGTGGATCTCATGATTCCAGATGGTCAGGTACATGTGATCATGGGGCCTAATGGTTCTGGCAAAAGCACATTGGCTCATGTGTTGTCTGGACATCCTGGCTATGAACAGCAACGCGGCACCATTCGTATGAATGGAGAAGCCATTGAACAGTTAGAACCTGAAGAGCGGGCGCTGCGGGGGCTTTTTTTAGCTTTTCAGTATCCAGTGGAGATCCCTGGGGTTAATAACCTTCAATTGCTTAAAGCTGCTTTAAATGCACGCCGACGTTTTCGTGGTGAGCCTGAGTTGGATGCTTATGATTTTCAAGAGCGGGTCGAACAGGCATTGAGTCGCGTTAGCATGGATGAACAGATGTTGGGCCGGGGGGTGAACAGTGGGTTCTCGGGAGGAGAGAAAAAACGCAATGAGATCTTTTATATGGCGCTTCTGGAGCCTTCGGTAGCCATCTTGGATGAGACCGACTCTGGGCTGGATATTGATGCACTCAAGGATATCGCTCTGGGGTTGGAGTCCTTAAGGGATGCGCACCGCAGTATGCTCTTAATTACGCACTATCAAAGGTTGTTGGATTATATACAGCCGGATCGCGTGCATGTATTGAGTGGCGGACGTATCATTCGCTCTGGTGATGCATCTCTGCCCATGGAGCTAGAACAGCATGGTTATACCGGGATGCAAGGCGACACGCCTGACTCTGCCTTAACAGAGGTGGGGAGGCATCCATCATGAATAGCTGGATGGCACAACAGGTGGCACAACAGCAACAGTTAAGGTCACTTCTACCCGGGGAGGCGCCTTGGTTACAGCAGCAGCGTGCGTGGGCGTTGGAGCGTTTTTCGCAAATGCCGCTGCCTACCCGTAAAGATGAGGCATGGAAACATACACCCATGCATCCCTTAAAAAAGGTACATTTTGAAGCGCGCCCCCCCAGTTGTTTGGCCATGGATCTGGATGATCTTCACCCCTTTCTGGGCAGTTGGCAGGAAGGCAACCTGCTCACTTTTGTGAATGGCCGTTTTACGGTTCAGCTCTCTCGGCTCCCCTTGGTTCCGCATGGGGTATATGTTGGCAGTTTGGGGGCTATGTTGGCATCGCAGCCAGAGAAGGTGGAACCCTATCTCAGAATTGATCCTGAGAAGGAGATGGACCCCTTTCAACTGCTTGAGTTAGCCTATTTAATGGATGGAGCTTTTATCCATTTGGAGGAAGGGTTTGTTATGGAGCAGCCCCTCCACCTGCTCTATCTTAACACCCCTTCTCATACACCTGTTCTACACCCGCTACATAATCTAATCGTTGCAGAACGCAGAAGTGGTGCCCAGATTGTGGAGCACCACGTCAGTTTATCCAACACTCAGCATGATCTGACACTTTGCCAGACAGATATCCATCTCCACCCAGGGGTGATCATGGACCATGGCTGGGTACAACAGATCAGTCATGAAGGTTTTCATTTGGCTCAATGTCATGTTCAGCAATGTTCAGACAGCCATTTTAACAGCCATGCTTTTGCAGTTGGTGGGGCCCTTTCTCGATACCGAATGCATGTTAATCTTAAAGAGGAAGGAACACAGTGTACGCTAAGGGGGCTCTATACCGGTGATGGTCATCGCCATGTGGATATGGGCACCAAGGTTAACCACGCCTTTGCCCATGGGCAGTCCAGCCAACTCCATAAAGGGATGCTGTGTGACCATGCTCATGGTGTTTTTGATGCCATGGTTAAGGTTCACCCACACGCAGCCCACACGCATGCGACACAACGCAATGATACGCTTCTTCTGAGCGAATATGCGGTGGTTGAAAGCCAACCTCAGATGGAAATTTTAGCTGATGATGTGCAATGCAGTCATGGTGCAACGGTTGGCCAATTGGATGAAGAGGCTCTTTTTTATCTACAAAGTCGTGGCATTGCCCGAATGGAAGCCCAAAATCTACTGATTGAAGGTTTTCTGGAAGAGGTGGTTGGTGATATTACGTCTCCTATTTTAAAGCCCTGGTATGCCCAATGTCTGCAACAAACGGCGCCGACTCATCAGGGAGTATAAACCATGGATCAAATGCTGCGAGAGGTCTATGAACAGACCATTCTGGATCATAACCGTCATCCCCGTTTTTACCCTGAACACCCTGAACCGTGTACCCACCATGCCCATGGTTTTAACCCCATTTGTGGAGATGAGTTTGATATCCATCTAGAGATGCACGAGGGGGTTATCGCTCATGTTGGGTTTGAAGGTGCTGGGTGCAGCATCTCTACGGCAATGTGCTCTTTGATGTTGGAGCGTGTTCAAGGGTGTACAGCAGAGGAGGCCCAGCAGTTGTTTGAGATGATGCATCACCTTTTGACGCATCATGCCTTACCCGAAAAGATCCCCAATGAGGTTGGTAAATTACGGGTCATGTTGGGGGTTAGAGAGCACCCCACCCGTATTAAATGTGCAACCTTGGGTTGGCATATTCTTCATGCCGCACTGGTTGGAGACCGTGCGACCATCTGTACGGAATAGGAGAGTGGATTATGATGCGTTGGCCTTGGCAAAAAAATACGGATAATCCGGCTCCGTCACCGGATCTACTGGAAGATGATCAAGTCATGGATCCTGTTTTTAGGCAGATTGTCGCGGCACTGCGTGCTGTGGAAGATCCTGAACTAAAGGTAAACGTCTATGATTTAGGGCTGATCTACGATGTTGCGGTGGATGAGTTCAGTACAGCACATGTTCAAATGACCTTAACCAGTCCCAACTGCCCTGTTGCAGGTTCACTACCCAAGCAGGTGGCCCAATCGGTTGCCCGGTTACCCTCTATTCGTCAAGTACGCCTAGAGCTGGTGTGGGACCCTCCATGGGATCGAAGCCGTATGAGCCGTGCTGCTCGCTGGCAGGTTGGTTTATAATAAAGTGGGTGGTTGTTTTTGCGTGTAGTATTCAATCGCAGCTAAAAAGGCCGCTTTTTTAATGGGTTTAGTTAAATGATCGGTACAACCTGCTTGAAGGCTTAACTGGGCATCGCCATCTAACGCGTTGGCGGTTAAAGCAACAATAGAGGTTGGTGGTAAGTTATGTTGTTTCTCATGGTTTCGGATGGCTGACGTTGCGCTGTAACCATCCATAATCGGCATTTGAACATCCATAAAAATGAGATCAAACTGTTGTGTGGTGGCAAGTTTAAGCCCCTCTTGGCCGTTGAAGGCGTAGGTTACGCGGTGGGGGCTGGTTTTTAGGTAGGCGTCTAGTAACGCGCGGTTATCTTCAGAGTCCTCAACAATCAGTATATGTAAACAGACCGTTGAAGATGGTTCGGTATGCTGTGATGGGGGTGAAATGGGGGCTTTTTGTTGAACAGGTTTACAGGTCTGCATCGGTATATTAAGCGTAAATTGACACCCTTGCTTGATTTGACTCGTTAAATGGATGCTACCCCCCATTAATGTCACAAGCTCTTTACTGATAGACAAACCAAGCCCAGTGCCCCCATGCCGGCGCGTCGCGGTTGGGTCTACCTGGGTGAATTTTTCAAAAATATGGTGTTGATACTCTGCTTCAATCCCCATTCCCGTATCAATAACGGAGAGTTCAAAGCAATCTGTATGCAGAGTCAGCTTGACCTGGATGGAACCTTTTTCTGTAAATTTAATGGCATTAGAAAGCAGGTTCATGATGATTTGTCGTAGGCGATCTGGGTCACCTTGTATCCACAGAGAAGAATCTGCATCTATTTGACAAATAAGATCGAGTCCTTTGTCCTGGCAGCTTAAGCTAAACAGTTCAGTTGTCTCTGTTATTAAGGGAATGAGATCAAAAGCTCTATTTTGAAGTTCTAAGCGGCCTGCCTCAATCTTTGAGAGGTCGAGAATGTTATTAATCAGTGCCAATAAGCTATCGCCAGCTTGTTGGAGTTTTATTAAATGAGCTTGCTGTGTCGGATCTTGAATACGCTCCAGCAGGATATCACTCATACCAATAACAACATTCATGGGTGTACGAATTTCATGGCTCATGGAGGCTAAAAAAGCACTTTTGGCTTGGCTGGCCTTCTGTGCTTCATCTTTAGCGTGTGTGAGTGCCAAGGTTCTTGCTTGTACACGTTTTTCCAACTCTTCATGGCTCTGTTGTAGATGGTCAGCCATGGCATTAAAATCGGTGGCCAGTTGACCTATTTCATCCTGACTTTGGATCGAAACCCGGTTCTCCATCTGCCCCGCAGCCAGTTGGCTTGTGGCGTGACTTAAGAGCTGAAGAGGCTGGATGATCGAACGGTGCAGTGCTGAGCCAAACAGACCAACCAGAAGCAGCAGTGTCGTCACCACCCATATTCCATAACTGCGTATGGTGTGTACGGGGGCCATCGCTTCTCGTTGATCGACTTTAACCACCATACCCAGGCGCATCTCTGGTATATAGCGCCACGCTGCCAAGACGGTAATCCCACGGTAATCTTGTTGAACACCGCTACCATGTTCTCCCTTAACCGCTAACTGAATGGGTTGTCCTTGTTGATCACCAAGCTTGACTGAATGAATAGAGGTTGAGTGCAGATCATGTTTCAGGGGCATCACAAACTGGGCATACTCTCCTTGACGGTGAGCAATCACTGTTTCTCCACTCTTGCCCATCCCTATGCGATCAGCGACAACTTGGTGAAAATGTTTGATATCAATCTGTAGGGCGATGACCCCCAAAAGAGTTGTATCCTTGATAACAGGGACTGCCATAAAAACCGCAGGTTCTGCAGAAGGGGTGTAAGGCTTAATGTTAGAAATATTGGCGGAAAGTTGTGTTTGTGCCTGGCTAAAAACTTGTCCTAACTCAGATTGGCGATAAAGGCCATGCTTGAGGTTGGTCGCAAAATCAGCCTCTTGTAATACACTAAAAACCACATCCCCCTTCACATCAATCATGAAGAGATCATAGTACTTAAACTGTTCCATAAAGTTTAAGTAAAACTCACGCTTTTCATGGTTAAGATTTTGATACTCTTTCGAGGAGTAGCCTTCATGAAAACGGGTTGTAAATAAGGTTAGGTCTTGTTGCACGGTTGGAGATTGTGCCAAAAGTTGAATGTCGCGCATACGGCCATTTAGGTAGTCACGAATTTGGTCTGTCTTCTGGTCTGCCAAATGTGCCATACGTTGCGTCATCTCTTGGCGCATGGAGTACTCAAAAATATTAAGTAGACCATAACCAACAACAGCTACAGGTAATAAAGAGAAAAGAATAAGTGAGAGTAATAAGCGCTGAGATAGGGGAATTTTAAAAAGCTTCATAGCTTCACCCCAAGCTCTTTGAAAAGCAGTTTTTTCCAGTACGATTTAGTATGAAATGTCGGGAAGGGGGTGGGGCGGATAGGGCGTGGTTGAGCCCAAACCACCTTAACACGACCATCGGGCTGGAACTGTCCTATGCGTATGTTTCGCCAAAGATGGCGGGTTTGTGGGTCAATGGTCACAATGCCTTGTGGTGCAGCAAAGCTTTGCCGGCTCAAACTCTGGCGAACGGTTTTGGGGTGTATGCTTTGGGCATCTCGAACACCTTGTGCCCACAAATTTAGGCCAATGTAGGTCGCTTCCATGGGGTCATCCATGACATGGGTTGGGTGATCGGGTTGTTGGCTTTTATGGAAGCGTTGAAAACGGTGTAAAAAATCCTTGTTTTCCGGTGTTTGAATCTCTTGAAAATAACTCCAAGCTAGGTAGTGCCCAGTGAGCGCTTTTGGCATATGTTGGCCCAGTGCCTCCGCGACACTAAAGGATAGAATCGGTATGGGATTAGCTGGGGAAGCCTGTTTCTGCCAGTGACGGAAAAAGAAAAGGTTACTATCACCATTAATACTATTGAGTACAATATCCGGTTTTTTGGCTCGAATATCGGCGATAATTTCATCGACATCAGGTGAGCCCAGTGGTAGATAGCGCTCTCCCACCACCTGACCGTTCAGCAGAGGGGCAATATCCTTTAGGATCATGTTGGCTGCTCGTGGGAAAATATAGTCTGACCCCACGAGATAGATCTTAGGTCCAAAGTTCTCTTGCGCCCATTGAAACGCTGGAATGATCTGTTGATTGGGTGCAGAGCCGGTATAAATTAGATTTGGTGAGGATTCTAAACCTTCATATTGGAGAGGGTAGAAGAGTAGGTGATCATGGATTTCCACAACAGGTAAAACCGCTTTACGGCAGGCTGATGTCCAACACCCAAACAGGGCTGCAACCTGCTCATCTTTGATCAAGCGTAGAGCCTGTTTACGGCTATGCTCCCAATCAGACCGGCTATCCGCAACCACAACTTCAAGGGTTCGCCCCAGTAGGCCACCTTGTTGGTTAATCTCATGAGCTGCAAACTTAAGGGCATCAACAAGGGGTGCTTCACTGTTGGCCATGGTCCCTGTTAGGGCATGGAGCACCCCAATTCGAATAGGCGCAGCTGTGCTGTTGAGGGTAAAAAAAGCAAGGACAAGCGTACAGAGTACGGCCCCTACCACTCCCCCTATGGCATGGTAACGTTTCATATCGTCTCCAGTATTGCGGATAACCTCAATACTAACAAAACGCAGAATTTTTGGGCAGGCTTTTGAAGGCAACCTCAGGTGGCCAGGGTGATGGCCAGGAGGGTCAGCTCGGAGAAGGTGTGATCAAACAGACAAGCAGAATAATAAATGTCAGGCCTTACAGTTCAATGGAGCCGTGGTCCAGATCGCTTTCTTCGTCAACTTCATCAAAAAACAAACCAATGCCTGCCGGTGTAATACGGGCCACACGACAGGGAAAGGACATGGTGTAGCTCCTTCCTCCTTGGTCTAAGGTTACCTCCACAACCCCTTCATCCCCATGGGCCAGTTTGGTCCCTTCGGGTAATTGGGTGTGTAAAAAGGCACCACTAAGGCTTACATCGGTCGTTTGCCCTGTATAAATCGTACCATCTTCAGCATGAAAGATCAGTTCGGTGACAAAGGGCTTGCGCTCTTCTTGTCGGGTAACCTCATCCTGTTCTTCTTCATCTGGCTTTTTGGCTTCTTCAGACATGTGTACCCCATACGTGTTGGAGAGGCGGTGTAAAACAATCCTCCTCTCCATTTTTCCTCAGTCGTGGAAGATGTCAACCCTTATGTGCTGGAATCATCCAAACTCTTACTGACAATTTCATAGGTATCGTTTGAAAGCCCTGGTTTATAGACCAGCACCTCCAAAGATTGACGCATTAAAGATGACAGTTCCGGTACCATGCGGCGCCAGCGTGTAAAGTAGGCACATAAGCGGGCGGCCAGTTGGGGATTTTTTTCATCCAGCTGGCTGATAACCTCTTGCAAAAAACGATAACCTGAACCATCCAAGGCATGAAAAGCCGTGGGGTTGGCACCACTTAAACTCCCCACCACAGCGCGTACTTTATTGGGGGTGCTCCAGGAAAAATCAGGATGTTTGGCCAGGGCTTGGGCGGTCGCTAAACCGTGCTCGCCTGGTACCATACTGATTTGCGTGGCAAACCATTTATCCAAAGCATTGGCGGAATTTTTACAGCGGTCATAGAGTGCATCCGTCAAATCATGACTGGCACCACAGCCACAGCGTAAAAGTGGACCATAGGCACCAAGCCAGTCCGTTATGTTATCTGCTTGTTTAAACTGTTTACGCGCCAAAGCCAGTACCGTCGGTTCTGGATTTTCCAATAGATAGTCCAGAGCTAGGTTTTTTAATGCTCGGGCACCCGCAGCGTCTGGGCTGTAGGTATAGGCATCTTCACTGAAATAACGGCCATACAGATTCAGGAACAGTGGACGGAAACGAGTAGCCAGGGATTGACGCAAATGTTGGCGGACTTTATAGACGATATGGGGATCCGCTTTATCCATGCGGTCCATTATGTAGCCGGTTGTTGGCAGGGTTAACGAGAGCGCCAGTAGGGCTGGGTCACTACTGCTGTCTTTAATCACCGTTTCAAAGGCTTCAGCAAAGCTACTGGGTAGATCAGGGAGCTGACCCGTTTTTTGAGTTTTTTCCACCATATCCAGAATGGTTAATACGGACAGAATCTGCCCGGATTCCCATCGATTAAATGGATCATTATCATTGGCCCATAAAAAGGCCAGCTGTTCATGATCCAAAGCGGCATCCCATTTTACCGGTGCAGAAAAACCACGCATTAAAGATGGGGTTGGTGGATGGCTAAGCCCTTCAAACGTATAGGTTGCTTCACTTTGGGTTAGTTCTAAGGTTGCCTCTTTACCTAAGGGGTGCTCATCCTCAACCAATTTAAGCGTTTGTGCTTCCCCTTTAGGGTCCAGTAGGGCAATGCGAATGGGAATGTGCATCGGGGCTTTACTGCTCTGTCCAGGCGTTGCAGGGCAGTGCTGAGCAACATTCAGTACATAGCGCTGGCTCTCGGGAAAATAGAGACTATTAAAGGTCAGTTCTGGCGTACCTGCCTGTACATACCATAGTCTAAACTGGCTTAGATCACGGCCCGAGGCATTCTCCATACATGAGACAAACTGCTCGACCGTTGCCGCTTCACCATCATGACGTGCCACATAGAGATCGATACCTTTACGGAAAGCTTCCCAGCCAAGCAGGGTCTCCATCATGCGGATGACTTCAGCCCCTTTGTTGTAGACAGTGCTTGTGTAAAAGTTATTGATTTCAATATAGGATTCTGGCTGTACAGGATGTGCCGTTGGGCCAGCATCTTCTGGAAACTGATGATTGCGCAGTATGCGTACATCCTGAATACGCTGAACCGGACCGGAGACAATGTCCGAAGAGAAGCTCTGGTCGCGGTAGACGGTCAGCCCCTCTTTAAGGCTCAATTGAAACCAGTCACGACAGGTGATGCGGTTACCTGTCCAGTTATGAAAATATTCATGGGCAATAACCCCTTCGACCGCTTCATATTCGGTATCGGTCGCGACATGGGGTGCTGCGAGCACATATTTGGTATTGAAGACATTGAGCCCTTTATTCTCCATGGCACCCATATTGAAGTCACCAACAGCGACAATCATATAGGTATTTAGATCATAGCTTAGGCCATAGCGCTTTTCTTCCCACTTCATGGATTTTTTCAGGGCTTCCATAGCATGGTCGCATTGATCAATGCTATGTGCCTCTGAAAAGAGCTGCAGCGTCACTTCACGCCCTTCGGCGGTGGTGTAATGATCTTCAAGTAGCGCCAGGTCGCCAGCAACCAGTGCAAAGAGGTAGCTGGGTTTTGGGTAGGGGTCGACATAAGTTGCACTGTGGCGCCCATCATCAAGCTGCTGAGTGGCGGTTTTATCTCCATTGCTCAACAGTACAGGGTAGGCGTTGGCATCTGCAATAAGTGTGACCGTATACTTGGCCATGACATCTGGTCGGTCTGGGTAGTAGGTAATCTTGCGAAAACCTTCAGCCTCACATTGAGTGCAGAACATGCCACTGGAGATATACAGGCCATCCAGGGCGCTGTTTTTATCAGGGGCAATATAGGTGACACAGCGTAAGGTAAACGTCTCACTTGGTGGGGTCAGGGTGAGCAGGTCATTCTCAATGCTATAGAGTGCTGGTCCCTGTTGTCCTTCAATCTCCAAACTTTCTAGTTCCAGCTCTTCTCCGTTGAGAATAAGGGGTGCATCAACGGGAGCATCTGGATGTCGGTGGTATTGTGTAACCGTCTCAACGCGGGTTTTGGAGGGATCCAGTTCAAAGGTCAGCTCCACCTGCTCCACCAAAAAGTGAGGGGGGGCATAATCTTTGAGGTTATGTGCCGTGCGTTGAGACATGGATTACTCCAAGTATGATAATGATGAAATGAGTGCTTTAAGCATGTGACAAGCATCAGAGGCCAAAAGCCTCTGATGCTGATTTCACTACAGTAAAATCTTCTCCATCCAACCGCTATCTACCTGTGATTTCAGCTGATCTCTCCAGCGGGTGCCCAGCAGATGGTCGGCCAACTCTTGAACCACATAACGGGTTTTTGTTTGGGTGGTATCACTATAGCGAGAGAGCCCTTGCACACAGGCTGGACAGGTGGTGAGCAGGGTCGCAGATTCATCCTGGGCCAGTTTCAACTGATCACGGCTCTGACCAATAGACTGCTCTTTAATAAACCGTACCGACGTGGAGACATCTGGGCGGGTGACGGCAAATGTACCGGCCTCTCCACAACACCGTTCGGTATGGGATACCTCTGCGTTGGTCACTGCTTTAACCACCTCATGGGCATCATGCACTTTGGATGGGGTATGGCAGGGGTCATGGAACAGATACTTACGTCCTGCCCCTTGTTCGCCCAGGGTTACCCCTTTTTCCATGAGATATTCATGAATATCCATAACACGGCAACCGGGGAAAATTGCTTCAAACTCATATTTTTCCAGTTGCGTCAGGCAGGTTCCACACGAGACCAAGACGGTTTTGATATCCAGATAGTTGAGTTGGTTGGCGACCCGGTGGAACAGAACGCGGTTATCGGTGGTGATTTTTCGACTCTGCTCTTCATTGCCTGCTGTTGCTTGTGGGTAGCCGCAACAGGTGTATGTGGGAGGCAGAACCGTATTGACCTCCACATGGTTGAGCATGGCCATTACCGCCATAGAAACATCACTAAAGAGCCGCTCACAACCACAGCCTGGGAAATAGAAAACGGTCTCTCTAGCGCTCTCTTTATGGGTAGGGTCCCTAAACAGTGGTACATAACGCCCATCTTCTAAATCAAACTCAGCCCGCATGGTGGTTGGCGGTAGCTGTTCAGGCAAAGGTCGCTTGATGAGATGCAACACTTGTGTCTGAAGGTTGGGGCGTCCTGTGGTATTGATGGGAAGTGGCTCTTTATCCGTACCAACATGCAGACTTTTTTTCGCCAAATTATGCGCCATACGCTGGGCGGTATAGCCGCCTTTAATGACGGTACTGCGCATCAATTTAATGGCTTTTGGATCATTGGTATTGAGAAACTGCATGGCCATTTTACTGCCGATGCTGGTCACACGCTGTTTGCGGTTGCTCAACACCCCACGCATGGCCATGGTGACCTTGCCAAAATCAATATTAACAGGGCAGGGGTTGAAGCATTTGTGGCAAACGGTACAGTGATCAGCTAGGTCATTCATCTCCTCAAAATGTCGTACAGAGATACCCCGTCGGGTTTGCTCTTCATAGAGGAAGGCCTCGATCATCAAGCCTGCGGCCAGGATCTTATTACGTGGTGAATAGAGCAGGTTGGCTTGTGGCACGTGGGTTGAGCAGTGAGGCTTACATTTACCGCAACGCAGGCAGTTGCGGACCATGTCGTTTAGATCCCCCAAAGCGCTTTCGCGTAAAATTAATGCTTCTTGCTGGACCAAACGTAAGGAGGGGGTGTAGGCCTCGGACAGGTCAAAGCCTTGGGTTAGTTTACCCCGGTTAAAGCGGTCTGCGGGGTCTACCTTACTTTTGTAAACACGGAAAGCCTCTCGGGCCTCTTCAGGGATATATTGCGCTTTGGTAATGCCAATACCGTGCTCACCCGAGATAACCCCCCCCAGGTTGGTGGAGAGCTCCATAACCTGATCAACCACCTCTTCTGCAGAGGTAAGCATCTGATAATCGTTGGAGTTGACCGGTATGTTGGTGTGGATATTACCATCCCCAGCATGCATGTGCAGGGCAACAAACAACCGGCTGGAGCGTACATCTTGATGTATGTGGTCCAGATGCGCCCGCACACCATCCCACAGCTCGCCACTGAAGAGATTTTTCACAGGGGCCGCAATCTCCTGATGGTAGGAGATACGCATGGCATGGCGAAGCATGATTTTTAGCAGAGATTCATCTGATCGATACTCTGAAACTGTGCGTAATGAGAGCAGTGCTTGCATCTCACCACATGGCGTATCCAGATTGGCCAAAAAAGCCTGCCATTGAGCTGCAATATCATCCAAAATTTTAAGGGCAGCTTCCACTTTAGTCTGGATAATCTCTTCACTCTCTGAACTGGCAGGGTACCCTTTTGGAAGATGTTTACCAAAGTCACCATTGGTGAAGTAGTGACGTACCGTAGCGATGGTGCGCAATTTGTTATGGATGGACTGCTCAATATTGATGCGTTCAATACCTGCACTGTATTCCGCCAGTTTATCCAGCGGTATAACAACGTCTTCATTAATTTTAAAGGCGTTGGTATGGGCCGCAATGGCCGCGGTACGGCTACGGTCAGCCCAAAAGCGCTTACGGGCCGTTGGGGTGGCCGCAATAAACCCTTCACCATTACGTGCCTGGGTCAGTTTAACCACATGCTCTGCAGCAGCTTGAACTTCCGCATCATCATTCCCTACGATATCTGAGATCAAGACCATCTTGGGCTGTTGCTGACGGGAGGATTTGGTGTTGTAGCCAACGGCTTTGATATAGCGATCGTCTAGATGTTCCAGGCCCGCACAGCGGGTATCACCGGCTCCTCCATCCAGATAGTCTTTGATCTCAACAATGGCAGGTACAGCTTCTGAGAGATCATGGCCAAAGAACTCCAATGCGACCGTACGGGTGCTGGCGGGCATTTTATGAACAACAAAAACGGCACTGGTGACCATGCCGTCACAACCCTCTTTCTGGATTCCTGGCAGGCCACCGAGTGTTTTGTTGGTTACATCTTTACCTAGACCGGGTTTACGGATCTCATGGGCCGGTAGGGTAATGACCTCTGGGTCACCGAGGGGGGTTTTGCCATCGGCTCCATAACGGGCAACACGGAAGGATGCCTCAGGGACATCATGGATCTTACCCATGTTGTGTTGCAGGCGGGTGACCTCCAACCAGTTCCCCGTGGGTTCAACCATGCGCCATGAGAGCAGGTTATCAATGGCCGTACCCCATAAGACAGCCTTTTTCCCACCCGCATTCATGGCAATATTTCCACCAATGGTGCAGGAGCTTTGCGAGGTTGGATCCACAGCAAAGACATAGCCACTATCAGCAGCCACATTGGAAACATGAAGGGTTACCGCACCGGCACCGCAAAAAACCGTCGCGACCTGTTCATCAACACCTGGTGCATCACGTAGTGTGACGGGGTCAATTTGGATCAGCTTTTCTGTATTAATCACCGCGGTATTTTCATACAGAGGTACCGCTGACCCGGTATAACCGGTACCACCACCCCGTGGAACAATGATCAGATCAAGCTCAATACAGGCACGTACCGCCAGCGCAACTTCTTCTTCAGTATCTGGGGTAAGCACCACAAAGGGGTAGGCTACTCGCCAGTCTGTTGCATCGGTTACATGAGATACCCGTGCAGTCCCCGAAAAATCCACATTATTTTTGGGTAAGTCTCTGGCAAAGCGTTTGGCTGATCGCTCCCGCAGTTGCCCCGCCTCTTTCAGCCAGCTATCAAAACTGCGTACCGCTTCGTCGGTGCGGTCGATAAGCTCATGGACATCGGGTGTGGCATCGGTCCCCACAGCACGTTCGCGCATCTGTCGGACCCGATCTCGCAAGGTCTGCAGCATGGAGTCATGGCGCCCTTGGTCGGCCAGTAGGTCATCCTGGATCAGAGGATTACGGGTGACCATCCAGATATCGCCAAGAATTTCAAACAGCATTCGGGCGCTACGTCCCGTTTTGCGCTGTTTGCGCAAGCGATTAAGAACCTCCCACATGGATTCATCCAATAAGCGGATGACAATCTCACGATCGGAGTAAGAGGTATAGTTATACGGGATCTCGCGCAGACGCATGGGAAACTCTCCAGATCCATCCTTACAAAGGGATGGGGTATCGTCACAAACCGCTTATAAAACCAGGGTTAGCGGCCTGTCGCACAAAAGCGGGCCGCTGGGTAAATCGCTCATAAAACAGGGGAGCGTTGGATAACTGGTATGAAGCGATGGAGTTCAAACCAAAACAGATCAACGATGATCAGATATTCAAGGCTGATATGAAGTTCCTTTTTTTACCCTAGAAGGGGCAAAAGATCAAACCCTGATGCATGTTTATCAATGAAAACAGCCCGTCATTGAATGATTCAATGACGGGCTGGCGATCATGTACAACCACCCATGGTTATTTATTGAGAATTTTCTCAACAGTAGGGGCCATCAATCGGGCCGCATTTTCTAAGGGATTTTTACCCAGTAAGGGGCGCAGATATTCAATAAAGTCCCCGGTCACATCATTGCCAGCAGCGGCGAGGAAGTTATCTGACATAACCTTGGTCAGGGCAGCTACCTCTTTAACATCTGCCAGTTGGTAGGCAGAGGCATAGTTCCCAACTCGCTTAATGGTCATGGTGCCACTGGCATTGTTGACCAGAGCTTGTTGCACAGCAGCTTGTCCCACTTCACGGGCTTCACGGGCATCAACCTCAGAAACCACACCTAAGAAGCTGCGCTGAAGATAGCCAAAGGTATCTCCACGGACACGTTTGATGCCAAGCTTGGATTTAATTTCATCACACAACAGATCAGCCAAGGCACCGGTCCCTGAAAGCTGAACATTACCGTGGGCATCACGCTCCACATCTTCCTGCAGCTTGGTCACAATGGGCGTTCCATCTGCATCATGAATACCTTCAGAAACCGCAATAATGCAACGTCCGTACTTTTCGTAGGTCGTTTTGACATCGGCCAGGAACTTATCCATGTCAAAGGTCAGCTCAGGTACGTAGATGAGGTGTGGACCATCATCAGGGAATACCCGTGCCATGGCTGCAGCACCAGTCAGGAAGCCTGCATGACGACCCATCACAACGCCCACATAGACACCAGGTAGAGCGCGGTTGTCTAAGTTTACCCCAGCAAAGGCGCTGGCCACAAACTTGGCAGCAGAGGGAAAACCGGGGGTATGGTCATTGGCCATCAGATCATTATCAATGGTCTTTGGGATATGCATGGCCGTGAATTCATAATTGGCTTCATTGGCAAACTCTTGGACGATACGGACTGTATCGGAAGAGTCGTTGCCGCCACAGTAGAAGAAGCTGCGGATGTCATGGGCTTTAAGCACCTTAAACATCTCCGCACAGTACTCACGGTCAGGTTTATCACGGGTGGAACCCAGTGCTGAGCTGGGCATGTTGGCGACACGCTCTAAATTACCGGAAGTTTCCATGGAGAGATCCATGAAATTTTCATCAATAATGCCGCGAACACCGTGTACCGCACCGTAGATACGATCAACCTGGGCATAGCGTTGTGCTTCCAGGACCGCACCAACCAGAGATTGGTTGATAACAGCGGTGGGGCCGCCACCTTGTGCGATGAGAACTTTACCGCTTTTCATGCAGGATCTCCTAATGGGATGGGACAACCACCAATGCCGCCAGGGGCCGCCAAAATCATTAACCTAGACATAGTACAACGGCTGGGGGAGTCGTTACACCCCTTTGGCTGTAAAGAGTTAAAGAATGTTCGATGACATGATGGTGAGCGGCTTAAATGCCCTGTTTTTAGGCAGTATGCGAAACCTTGGTTTCTATTTGCAGCACCATGCATAAGCGTTAGGCCTGGCTGGGGGCGTGGTCTTGTAAAAAAAAGCCCCGGTAACAGGGTTACCGGGGCTTTGGGGTAAAATACCGTTGCGTTTACATAGCCTGAATGGGGATGGTTTTGGGGATCGGGAAGATCTCCGCAATCAGGGTTTGGCCTCGGTCTTTTCCATAGCTTTCCCAGGCCTCTTGCATAATCATGTCAGCTTCATATTCTGGAATTTCCATGGTTTTGGCAATATGGTTGAACACCTCGAGCTCCTGATGGGCGTCAGGATTGCCAATCTCAGTATCAATTTGGTAGCTGATACCAATAAGCCGCATGGCCTCTTCCACTTTATCCTTCTCTTTAGCCAGACGGCCTAACTGGAAGAATGCCGCGGCTTCTCCCCGGCGATCATCCAGTTTTTGCTTTAAGAGCAAGGCTTGTTTTAGGTGGGTTTCAGCCTCTTTTAACGCACCACTGTTTAGGTGGATGGTGGCCAGCTGATGTAGAACAAAGCTCAGTTGTGGTACCAAGCTGGACTCTTGCTGTAGATGCTCCAGGGCTTCTTCAAAGTACTCTTTGGCGGTATCCATGCTCTCTTTTTGGAAATAGATGCCACCAAGTTGAGAGAGAATCATCCCCAAGTCTTGGGCGTTACCCATCAGACGATAGAGGGCCAAAGCTTTTTCCAGGTTCTTAAGCGCCTCTTTCATCTCTCCGCTCTGTAAAAAGAGTATACCAAGCTGGTGGAGCGTTGCCGCCCGATTAACCCGGTTACCTGCTGCTTTCCATAAAGGCAGGGCGGCTTGTAGGTGTTTCATGCCTGTACCTAGATCACCATCGGCCATGGCCATGCTTGCCAGCTGATTAAGGCTGGCGGCTTCACCGGCAGCATCGCCATACTCACGTTGTATGGCCAAAGCTTGGTTAAGCCAGGTTGTGGCTTGCTCTGTATTACGAATGGAGATCGCCATAGCCGCCAAGGTTTGTAAGGCGGCTCCTTCTACTTGAGGGTATTTTCCCCCTGTCGAGGCTTCAATTGCACGTTCCAGCCAAGTATGCGCCTCATCAGCCCGGTTGGTTTCCAAATGTAAGCGGGCAATGGCCACCATAGGGGCTGGTTCACCTGTCCGTTCACGAGATTCCATATGCAGACGAATGGCTGCATCAATATGGCCATGACGGGCCAGGGCTGTACCTGCGGATTCAGTAAACTCAAAATACCGCTCTGGTTCATCCGCCAAATAGTAGTGTTCACGGGCTTCCAGGAGTAGGTCAAACCAACTGCTACCAACCTGACCGCTACGGTCGGTGATAATCAGAGTTTTAAGAATCTCCCCCATACGGGCGTGCTGACGTTTGCAGGTGCTTTCATCAATACCCAAGTCGGTGGATTGCAAAGCCTCACGTACAAAGGGTGCAAGACGGTAGAGTGGTTCACTGGTGTCGGTACCTGGAATGGTCTGCGCAATCCCCTGTTCGGCCCATCGGTTTAAGGCAAGGTTTAAGGTCTCTGCATCTTGTTCATCACACAGATCTTTAAAGCTCGACTGAGGGAGCCAGGCACGGGTAATGGCCCATGTGCGCCATGCTTTGGCATCCTCCTCTGCGGCGCTCTCTAAAATAGCTTGCATCAAACCCTGCCCATTGGCATCACGACCCGGTGCATGGTTGCCGTAGGGGTCCAGCTCTACTTTGTTGTGCGCTAGGATGAGCTCACACTGTTTGGCCAGTTCATCGGCGGGTAGGGCATCCGCCCAATTTAGCAGCAAACGAACAGGGGCAAAGGTGGCCAAAAACAGCGCATACAGACGTTCTACTTGCGACCATTGCAGGTCACCAGCAGCCAAGCGGCGCACCAGACCGGCATGGTTGAAAAATCCCTTGAGGAAGTCCGCATCTGGGATGCTCTCAAGTTCATGGGTAACAACCGTATGGGGTAAAACAGTCGCTTCCCACTGAGGCTTAATGCGACTGGTGGCGATCAAACGTGAAACACCACTCAAACGAATAAGCAGGGTAGAAAGCCAGGTTTTTAACAGAGGGTCGGAGAAATGGCCTGTTGAATTAATGGAGTGATCCAGGCCATCAAGAAAGAGCACAGCACATAAGCGTCGATTGAGCAGCTCAACGATAAAGGTTAGTCGGTTCTCGAGACCCAGCTGTTCACTATCCAGCAGTTGATGTTCCTCGTGCAGATCATGGCGAATAAGAACCTGCCCCACCGCTTCTACCAACCGGTGTACCGTGATGGGGTTGGCCGGTGAGCCGCTGAGTACGATCGGGATATGTTGCCCGCGGGAAAGGCTCCAGGCAAATAGAGAGGCCAAGGCACTTTTACCGACCCCTTCCGGCCCATAAAGTAGAAGAGATTGGGTGGCACCACTGTGCAGAGCCTCTTCATGGGCCATCCGTTCCATGCGTCGCCCTGTAAAAGGCTGTGGCACTTTAAAAATGGCCTGATCAGGCACTGGGAAGTGCTCTTTAATCGGTTCTGGGTGAATGCGCGGTGCATCGGGTGCATGGTTTAGCAGCATAGAACGGGCGTTTTGCCCATATAGAACAGGTGCGCCGGCTGTATAGTGACCGGTCAATCCTTCCGCGGCCTTAACGCCTTGATAGGCACGGGTAAGTGCTGTATCCAGCGGCAAGCCCGCGGCCAAGGCTCCATAGAATGGGGTGAAGAAGTCACTACCTGCCTCGGTGGCCAGTGTATGGCCACAGACCATAACAAACGGAGCACCCAAGCCACTTAATCGATGGGCAAAGGCATGCATCGCCGCCATGGGGGTTTCACCACTGCGGTTGAGGCGGGCGGAAATAATGACAGCCTGGGCACCACTGCTGCGTAGTACCTCCTCCTCAAACTGGTTAGCGGTAACCTGTTGAGCATGGCCTTTAGGGCCATCAAGAATCAACATAGGGGTGTTGCGTTCATCAAGAACCACAGCCCCATTAAGATGAATCACATGGGGTTGAAAGTGGTGAATAGCCTGACGGATGTCATCAATAAGGATATCATCGCCCACGCGGGGAATGATCTCCAGATTATCCATGGCCATGGCACGTCCCATGGTCTGTAAAAAGGCTTCTTCTTCTTGTCCAAGGGCCGCGGCATCGGCACTGGCGTGTGACAGAAAAAAGGTCCGTAGTGGTGCAGGGGGCAGTGTGGTGCAGCAACGTACGGAATCGTTACACCCTGCGGGTAGGCGACGTAAAGAGAGGTCGCCACGCAAGCCCAGCGGTGTTTTAGGGGCATCTTCCAACATTATCAGTTCAAACGGCCACGCCAAAAGCTCGGGGTCTGAACTGGTGAAGCTGATCAATAGAGGAGGATCACCATCCATGGGGAGCAGAGCCGCTAGATCATCCCAAATAGGTGTGATTAACAGTGCTTTCAGCTCCTGGCTAGCTGCTTGTAAAGCCGCTTCTTGCAAAAGATCAGGGGTGGTGGAGCGGGCGCAAGCTTGCCAGTAACCACTGAGGGCGGCCTGTAAAGGCTGCATCATCTCTGGGGTAATCTGCTGCTTGTTCCCCAGCGGCTCATCTTCTTGAAGCCAAGAAAGATCAAGTGCCTCACCATTAGGGGTGAGTGTTAGTGTGATCCGGGTTTCGGTCTTAAGCATATTCTCTTGCCTCTGGGTTTAAGCACCCATTAAATAACGTTCTATCTTTGTGAAACATCAGCTCTGGCACAACTTATGTGCCCGTTCTTCCACTTGCCGTTTTGCTTCATCCTCGCCCTCAATCACACGATTGTTCATCACCACTCGGCCATCAACTACCGCACTGCGAACTTGGTGTCCTGTGGCGGCGTAAACCAGGTTAGAGGTGAGACAGTGGTGGGGCACGGTCTCTGTATCATTCAGATCAACCAGGATAAAGTCAGCACGATCTCCAACGGTGACGCGCCCGTGCTCCCCATATAAATGGGTCTTTTTGCCACTGGCAATTTCCCATACTTCAGCCGCTGGTGCTGCTGTGGGATTATTCTGCTGATGCTTCTGGATAAGGGCTAAGACCTTCATGTCTTGGAAAAGATCCAGACTGTTGTTAGATGCCGTACCATCGGTACCCATAGCGACAGGAATATTACGCGCCATGATTTTATCAAGAGGGCATACCCCCCCGACCGCCAGCTTCATATTAGAAACCGGATTGGTGACCACGGTTGCTCCACTTTGTGCAATGAGATCAAGCTCTTCATCTTCCATATGAACACAATGGGCTAAAAAAGTTCGAGGGGTGAGTAAACCTTGATTATGCAGATGCTGCGTGGGACGTACGCCATGCTGCTCTAGGCAAGTATCCACCTCATGCTGAGTCTCAGAGAGATGAATGTGTACCGGGAGTTGATGTTTTTCGGAAAAATCGGCCACCCACCGCAAGGTGTCTGGGCTGACCGTATAAATGGCGTGAGGCGTGAGTACATACTCGACACGATCCGAGTAACGAGCCCGCTCCTCTAGCAGCGTTTCTGCCTGGGTTTTAAACTGCTGGGCTTGATCTGCGCCGGCGACATCAATAAAGATGGCACCTACACCCGCACGAATGCCGCTATCTTCTACCGCACGGGCAACACCGTGGAAGTGCCAGTACATATCTTGAAAATGGAGTGTTCCAGAACGGATCATCTCATAACAGGCCAGTTTGGTACCCCAGTAGACATCCTCTTCTGTGAGTTTGGCTTCAGCTGGCCAAATTCGGGTTTCTAGCCACTCCATAAGCGGCATATCATCCCCATATCCACGGAAAAGTGTCATGGCCGCGTGGGTGTGGGCATTGACCAGGCCAGGTAAAACCAGTTGCTTGTTGGCATTTAGGCAGTTTTGTACATCTGCTGGTTGGGCAAGGTCTGTTGCCATGGCTGCAATACAACCACCACGGACAACCATGTTGATTAGGCCAAGATCCGGATGACGAACATTGCTAACGTAGAGATCCATTATACACTTTCGAAATTGGGGTTATCACGCACAGCGCATTGTGACCGAAGTGGGGGGGAGCTGTCCACGGCAGCTGAGCGGAACTTAGTGTGCAGGCCATAAAAAAACCACCCATGATACGCCAGGGTGGTTTTTTTATGGCCTTAAAACTCTATAGGCTTAGCTTGGAAGTTGCTCAAGGAGTGCGCGCAATAAAGATATCAAACGGGCCTCATTTTCCGCAACCTTGGCCTTAAAAGCCTCATAGGTCAGGGGTTCATCCGAAATACCATTGGCATAGTTGTCCACAATACAGATTGCGGCGTAAGGCAGTTCTATTTCACGGGCCAACACACACTCACTGGCAACGGTCATCCCCACCACATCGCTAAACGGTTGATGCATGCGGATTTCTGCCTGGGTTTCAAAGCGAGGACCTCGGGTTTGCCAATAAACCCCCCCGTTAACGACTGAACCATTCATCTGTGCAGGCCAGGCATTCAGAATTTGTTGACGCCAAGGGGTGTCAAATCCTGGTACCTGATGGCCACGGGCATCTTCAAAAAAAGTGGGGGTGACATCCAACCCAAGAAAATCGTCTGGGATCAAAAAAGTACCGGGGGGGTACTCCAGTTTCATACTCCCCACGGACCCCACGGCAAGAACATGGGTGATACCATGCTCCTTAAGCCCCGCTAAGTTGGCTTTATGGTTGATCAAGTGAGGGGGGGTATAATGACCTAAACCATGCCGCTGTAAAAATACCAAACGCTCTTTTTCGAGCAGGGTGATATTACCAAAAGGGGTCGTGATTTGGTGTTCCTTAGCTTGACTAAAGAGTGGCGACTCGAGCAGGCTGGTGCCGCCAATGACCGCAATTTTTGGTTGAGAAGACATGCTTATTCTTTCATCCAGCTGGGTAGCTTCTCTGAGACAGTTGGGTCGCGTAGCTCTGCAGGCGGTGGTGGGGTTTTGTCATTTTTAATCCACCCCCACAGCCCTTTCTCCTTCTCTTTTTCAGCTTCCATGGCAGACGCTTCAGCTTCTGAAACCGCTGTGCTGCTAGGTTTGAACGGCTGTGTGCCAAAGTTTTTAATGCGCTTCCAAAGCTTTTGATGAATTTTAACGGTTTCATCCTGCGCAGAAAGATCTTTTTTCAACCACTCTGGGGATCCTTTGGGGTGAACAATAATATCCCCTTTGGCCTCACTCCAAGCCCGCTTCCACCAGGTGACGGGCTTGTCGGAGAGCTTTTCCGTGACCACAGGTTTGTGTAACTCATCCTCAAAGTTCCGATTGATTTTACGGACCACCCCAGAACGATCAAAAGTGATCTCAACCCTATTCAAGGCTTGTTCACCTTCTTTACGACGATCCATGACGTAGATCCAGCGGGGAGTCTCTAACATGTTAACAAGGGTAGGGGGGCCCAGTAGTTTATGAACATCCCGCACGTTGGATTGGTTTTCCTGTAACTGCGCCAAGGCTGTGGGGTTCAAGATGGAACCTTTGTCCACATGGGGCGTTTTACAGCCTGAGAGCCCCAGAGCCAAGGTGATGGCGAGATAGAAAAGAGTCTGCTTAAGCATGTTAAAGAGGTCCTGACCGTATGAAAAGCACTGCACAAGGAAAAACCAAGGCAAAGGGGTGTGTTATGTGACACAAAATCATCGCTGACTACGCCTCATACCTATCATGGGGAGCCATTTGGAACAAGGGCGTACCGAAGAAGCGCCAATTATCCCACATCTGGCAGCGATTATTTTGCCAACACAACACAGTTTAACATGCTTTTTTACAATGCATGGTATATACCAGCTCTAGGCATATGGGGGAATAATGGTCAACTTAGCCTTTATGACCTACAGTGCGGCCCTTGCGCCAGATAGGCAGGGGTGTACACTGTGAGCGATTTGTGTCTACCTCTTTAGGCATTTCCTGACGGGATTTGTTTAATGAAGGGGGCTAATCTCTATGTACGAACTTTCTTGGGTTTGGAGCCCACTTGATTATGTCTTTTTTGAAACGTTTACTCCCTTTTATCGGTAAATCTGACCAAGAAAAATTGGAAGATGCCCTTAAACCTTGGGCAACCGATCTCTATAATCATGTTGCGGATCGGGCTGTGGCGTTGAGTAAAGACAATGGGCTGAATATGGAGCCCTCCTTTGATCTACACTTTGAGCTTGCGGTCTTTTGGTTAAGTGCCGCACAGGCCCATATCAAGGCTAAATGTTCCCAAAACCAAGCTGTTTTGCTCAACCAAGCTTTGTGGAATGTCACCTTTGAGGGGTTTGATTACAGCTTGCGTGATCGGGGGGTATTGGATGTGCGTTTAGGGGCGCGGATGAAAAAACTGCTACCTCACGCTCATGGCCGGCGTAATGTTTATGTAAGTGCCATTGAAACAGATAATGACGCCGCCATGAAAGATGCCATTATTCGCAATATTCTGGATGGAAACGCAGATCTGAGCGATAGCAGGGTTGATCTGTTGTTTCAAAGTCTGGATGATATCGCCAAGCTTGAACTGGTTACACAGCCTCCTGTTCAGCTTTTGCCAGCGGAGTAAAGCCATAAAGGCTTACTTTCTCGCTCTTACGAAATCTCTTCCATGTAAGATGAGGTCCTCATGAACAAGCGCACCATTCGTGATATTGAGATCAAAGGTAAACGGGTCTTTATGCGTGTGGATTTTAACGTCCCCCTCAATGAGGATGGTTCGGTCCGTAACGATAAACGTATTCAAGGGGCGCTACCCACGATTCAATATGCCGTTGAGCAGGGGGCTCGTGTCATTTTGGCCTCTCACTTAGGGCGTCCAAAAGGAGAGCGAAAGGCTGAATTCTCTCTAAAACCCGCTGGGGAGCGCTTGGCTGAGCTGTTGGGTAAACCGGTACCATTGGCACCTGATTGTGTCGGGCCTGAAGTTGAGAACATGGTTGCTGCCATGAACGATGGCGACGTCGTACTGCTTGAGAATGTACGTTTTCATGCAGGTGAGACCAAAGGGGATGCTGAACTGTCCAAAGGGTTTGCCAAGCTGGCTGATGTGGTGGTCAACGATGCTTTTGGAACCGCTCACCGGGCCCATGCTTCAAATGTTGGCATTACCGAACATGTACGACCTGCGGTCGCTGGTTTTTTAATGGCCGATGAGATCGATTATTTCAATAAAGCTTTGGGTAACCCTGAGCGCCCTGTTGCGGCGATTTTAGGTGGCGCGAAGATTTCTGGAAAGATTGATGTTATTGAAGCACTGATGGATAAGATGGATAAAATCTTCATCGGTGGGGGTATGGCTTTTACCTTCTTTAAGGCTATGGGCTATGAGATTGGTAACTCTCTGTGTGAAGATGAAATGTTACCGGTGGCAGAAAGAACCTTAGCCAAAGCCAAAGAGAAGGGGGTAGAGCTACTGCTACCCGTTGATTGTGTAGCTGCTGATGCCTTTGATGCCAACGCTAATACCAAAATCTGTTCCGTTAAAGAGCTACCAGCAGGCTGGATGGGGCTGGATATAGGCCCTGAGAGTGTTAAGCGTTTTGCCGCTGAGCTTGAAGGGGTTAAAACCGTTGCTTGGAACGGGCCTATGGGGGTCTTTGAAATGGAAGCCTTTGCCAGTGGTACCAACCATATTGGGAATATTCTGGCGCAGAGTGATTGTTTGTCCGTCATCGGTGGTGGAGATACCGCTGCCGCTGTGAAGCAAGCGGGTATTGCTGAGCAACTTTCTTATATTTCCACAGGTGGTGGTGCTTCTTTGGAGCTGATGGAAGGTAAACAGCTTCCTGGTATTGTCTCTCTGGATGATAAATAGGGTTTAAAGCGGGGCGGGGGTCTGTTGACCCTGCTCCGTTTGTTTTGCATGTTTTATGTTCCGACCTCCTGGAGCTTTTAGGTCAGAACAGGGACTCTATTTGATGGGGTTCTGTCTAAAGGAACCCTGACTTGGCGTTATTCCAAGTCGTGCTGGAGAGGTTCTTTAGGAGAATGGGAATAGGTTTGCTGTTTTAATGATGGTGTGCCTTTGTTGTCATCATCCATTCACAGCAAAGTGTCACACTCCATGTTTTGATGTGAATATGAGCTCTGTGATCGTAGAACGTGAGTGGGCTTATCTTTTAGTTTGATTTAACACTGTTATCTCTAAAAAACCTCTTATCCATGCGTGGAGTAGACACAATGCGGCGACCTCTGATTGCAGGCAACTGGAAACTCAATGGTATAACCGATGTAGCGAAAACCCTTTCAGGTGATGTCAGGGATGGTGTTGCTGCACGTAAGCCAGCATGTGATGTTCTGGTCTGTCCAACCTTCACTGTACTTAGTGCGGTGTCAGAGGTTGTCACTGGCTCAGGTGTTGATCTGGGTGCGCAGAATATGGCGGTGGCCACCAGCGGGGCTTTTACTGGGGAAATCTCTGGTGAAATGCTCAAAGATGTCGGGTGTAGCTATGTGATTTTAGGGCACTCTGAGCGTCGAACCCTATTTGGTGAAACCGATGCCTTAGTGGCAGAGAAGGTGGCCTCAGCCTACCGCGATGGTTTAACGCCCATTTTATGTGTGGGGGAAACCTTAGAGGAGCGTGAAGCCGAGCAAACCATGCAGGTTCTGCAAAAACAGATTCTTGCCTGTTTGCCAAGTCTGCCTGCGGAGCAAGAACAGCAGCAGCAGTTGGTCGTAGCCTATGAGCCTGTATGGGCCATTGGTACCGGTAAAGTGGCAACCACAGAGCAGGCCCAAGCCGCACATGCCTTTATCCGTGAATTGTTGGCTAAAGAGCTGGGTGCCAATGTATCTGACCATGTTCGTATTCTTTATGGCGGCTCCATGAAGCCCGGTAACGCTAAGGAATTGTTAGGACAAGCAGATGTTGATGGCGGGTTAATTGGTGGTGCTGCATTAAAAGCGAATGATTTCCTTGCCATCATTGATGGTTTAACGGCATAATACGCGGCTTAGTTGCCGAATGAACAGATTTGGCAGCGGAGTGGGTGACCTCTTTCGCTGTCTTGCTTTTGGAGCCCGACCTACCATGACCCTGCTGATTACTGTACTCCATGTGATGGCCTGCTTTATCCTGATCGGTGTTGTGTTGCTGCAAAAAGGCAGCGGTACCGATATGGGCGCTGCTTTTGGTGGTGGCTCTTCTCAGAGTGTTTTTGGAGCCTCTGGCGGCGGAAGCTTTATGGGTAAGTTTACCGCAGGTGTGGGTACGGTATTTATGCTTACCAGCCTGACTCTGGCCTTCATCACCACCTCAGATGGTGGATCTTCCTCTGTGATGGAAGGGGTTAAAGCTCCGGCTGCTCAAGAGCAGCAAGCACCTGTTGCGCCGATTGTTCCAAAAGAAGCCAAACCTGAAACCAGTGGTAGTGCGAAGCCTATCCCTGTTCAGTAATCAGGACTTTTTGTTCCGTCCTGCTGCAGACATATTGTTTGATCAAAGGGGCTTGTTTCTCTGTTATGAGAAATAAGCCCCTTTTTATTGCTTGTGAGCCTTTTCCCCTTCAAGTTGGCCGTAATCCACGTGGCCGTTAAAGCATTATTCCATCGATCGCCAAGCAGTAATAAAATACCTGCACGGAAGATGATCTCTTTTTTTGCGGTGCAAACCAGAGCAAGCAATTATCTGCCTGCCCTGATTGGGTGTGAGCCTTGGTGTATCCATCATGGGGTAGGGGGGGGAAACTATACTTGTATTGACGGTTGGTTGTGTTTTTAGCAGGTAAGAATAATTTAAAGTAAAGCTGATCTTGTTAAGTTAGGCTTAACAAATGAGAGACACCAAAGATCGTAAGCTATAGCTATCGAAAATCAAAGTTCGACAGTGCATGATTATCGATTATGAGCTATGACATAGAACTACGCCAACGAGTAATCGACTTTGTGGAATCTGGAGGTAAGAAGGCCGAGGCTGCCCGGATTTTTCAAGTAAGTCGAGCGACGATTTACAACTGGTTGTCACGAGACAGCCTAGAACCAACCCCACGCGTTCCAAGCGAGCAAAAGTTAAACAAGGCAGCCTTGCTAGAGCATGTCAAAGCCTATCCAGATGCTTTGTGAAGAGAGCGCGCCGTTCATTTCGGGATTTGTGACACCACCATTAGTGCTGCGCTAAGGAAGCTTGGGACCAGTAAAAAAACGAAGTGCTTCACTGAGAGATATACAGAAAAAGAGCGTACTATTGGGCTGATCTGTATCATCACTGGGAGAAGTGTGGTCATGAAAGTATAGTCTATTTTTATGAAAGCGGATTTGAAGAAGAGGTGATTCGCCGTCATGCGTGGGCACCAAAGGGTAAGAAGGTCTATGGTGACTTTGCGGGGGGTAAGTGTAAATGAACCAACTTGATCATGGCCCAACGCGGTAATGGGTGGTTAACGCCCATGATCTTTGAGGGTTCGTGTCATGCTCCGTTGGTTGAGGTATGGATTAAAAAGATGCTATGGCCTCAATTGAAAGAGCCCAGTGTAATCGTTATGGATAAGGCTAGTTTCCACAATAAATGGTGTATGACAGTGAAATACTGGCAAGAGAAGGTCATGTACGCCTCCCGCTCTCCCCGTACAGCCCAGATCTCAACCCTATTGAGCAAACATTCGCACTCTTGAAAAAACGTAGAGAGTTCACTGTGCCACCACCAATGTTAGAGCCATTCATGATGTCTAGCTATGGTTTGCGGTGACTATAGTAAGAAAAGAAAAAGGGAAAGCAGAGGCTGCTTTCCCTTTTACATGGCGTTCTGTTGAAAAAAGGTACTGGGCTATTTAATGCGCTGTCCTGGTTTAGCCTTGCTATCCGGTGAGAGAATTTGAATATCCTCTCCTCCAGGACCAGCAGCCAAAACCATGCCTTCAGACATGCCAAATTTCATTTTACGTGGTGCCAAGTTTGCCACCATAACAGTTAATCGTCCCTCTAGATCTTCCGGAGCGTATGCCGCTTTAATACCTGCAAAGACATTGCGTTGACCCAGCTCTTCCCCTAAATCCAAGGTGAGCTGCAGAAGCTTGTCTGCACCTTCTACATGATTGGCCGCTACAATGCGTGCGACACGCAGATCCACTTGCATGAAGGTATCAAAATCAATGGTCTCAGCAAGGGCGTTGGGGTCAACTTTTGCCTTCTTTTTGCTCTTATTCTCTGTCTTCTTTTTAGTCTCTGCTGGCGTAGGGGAGGGGGCTTCGGCTCGGGAAGCCTTGACCATAGCCTCAACTTTATCTTTTTCAACTCGGCTCATTAAGTGTTTGAACTTGTTGATTGTTGCGCCACCTTCTAGGGGAGCGTTCAAATCTTGCCAACGGAACGGTGTAGCGGCATTGAAAAAGGCCTCAACCTGTGTGGTCATGTGTGGTAATACAGGTTTGAGATAGATCATTAAAGATCGGAACAGGTTTAGAGTGACGGAACAGACTTCCTGCAGTTTCTGTTCTTGCCCTTCTTGTTTGGCCAATACCCACGGTGCATTATTCTCAACATATTGGTTTGCACTGTCAGCCAAACGCATAATTGCATTCATCGCTTTAGAAAATTCCCGTTTTTCATACAGATCAGCAATCTCTTCTCCCGCTTGCTGAAACTGCTTAAACAAGCCGCCATCTTCAGGATAGGTTTCACAAAGCTTACCGTCGTAACGCTTAAAAATGAAACCAGCGGTACGGGAGGCTAGATTGACCACTTTGCCGACCAGGTCACTGTTTACCCTTAAGACAAAATCATCCAAGCTTAGGTCTAAGTCATCTACTTTGGAGGTGAGCTTGGCCGCATAGTAATAACGAAGATATTCTGGATTTAGATGTTCCAGATACTCCCGCGCGTTAATAAAAGTACCGCGGGACTTGGACATTTTTTGGCCGTTGACAGTCAAAAAGCCATGGGCATAGACAGCGGTAGGTACACGGAAGCCAGAACCGTGAAGCATGGCAGGCCAGAATAGTGTATGGAAGTAGAGAATATCCTTACCTATGAAATGGTAGACTTCTGCCTTATCATCACGGCGCCAATAGTCCTCAAAACTCTTGCCGGTCTTTTTGCAGTGGTGCCATGTCGTCGCCATATAGCCTGTTGGAGCATCCAGCCAGACATAAAAGTACTTACCTGGAGCATCGGGAATCTCAAAACCAAAATAGGGTCCATCACGGGAGATATCCCAATGTTTAAGGCCTTGTTCAAACCATTCATTTAGTTTGGCAGACATTTCAGGCTGTAAGGTACCAGACTTTGTCCACTCTTTGAGGTAGTCAGAAAAATCCTGCAACCGGAAAAAGTAGTGTTCAGATGATTTTTCAACAGGCTGCGAACCACAAACAGCACATTTGGCCTCTTTAAGCTCTGTCGGGCGGTATGTGGCGCTGCACACTTCACAGCTATCACCATATTGATCTTCAGCACCGCAGTGAGGGCAGATGCCTCGGATGAATCGGTCTGGTAGGAACATGGCATCATGTTCACAATAGGCTTGTTGGATGGTATCAACTTCAATATGGCCGGCGTCACGGTTTTTGAGATAAATTTCTTCGGATAGAAGCCGGTTTTCTTCTGAGTTTGTGGTGTAATACTCATCAAACTCAACATGGAAGGAGCTGAAATCCTTAGCATGTTCTTCATGCATCTGGCCAACCAATTGCTCTGGTGTAATGCCTTCTTTTTGCGCGCGAAGCATGATAGGCGTGCCGTGGGTATCGTCGGCACACATGTAGATGCAATCTTCTCCACGTAATTTGTGGAAGCGGACCCAGATGTCTGTCTGGATATATTCAACCAGATGTCCAAGGTGAATATGTCCATTAGCATAAGGAAGAGCACTGGTTACCAGAATTCGGCGCATGTCGGTTTCACATCTTATTGAGATAGGGTGAGCGATGAAGCGCTCATGCTACCAGGAGTAGCCTTTAAAAAGAAGTGATAGCAGGCCGGTTTATGTGAGATAAAAGAAGAAAGGTGAAGCTCAGGAAAAAGCATGACTATGACTGCTATTTGGCATGATCTGTGAATTATTACTGAGTCTGATTACAACGAGACTGTGCGGTGATGACTTGGGTATCTGTATTCGAGTATGTATTTTAGAGTTTACCTTTTTGCCTTGTCTATATTCGCGTATTTAGTATAGTGCTGTTGGTTCTATATTTGTAACTAAATGTAACTTGAGCTGGTTGGTTTTGGAGCTCTCCTTTAGGGTTCTGCCATAGTGTCGCATAAGATGTATTGTATTACCTTGCATGCAATTCGATGTATCTTCGTATCCGGGTAGTGTTCCCGCACTGCTGTTCGATGGTAATGCCATCATAAAAGCCAACCCTGCTGCTGAAATTCCTTTTAAAATTCGTTGCCAAACTAAATGGGCCTCGCCTTCGGTTCGCCACATTGCAAGGTGTAAGAGTGCTAGTTCTGGGTCTTCTTTGGCGAGTTCTGCCAGTTTAATCATGGTTTCGTCGCTGGGAACGGTTCGTTTTGTTCTCCATTGAGAGATTGCAGCACGCCCAATCCCTATTTCATTAGCCAAGGCTGTATCATTTTTCAATCCTTGGCGTTTGATAGCCAAATCACAATACATATCGATGGTTTTCATAGTCTGCCCCTATTGAACGCCCTGAAAATCAGGGTGTTTATGAAAAAATAGCCTATTTTGATTAGTGACAGTTGACAAGAACAAAGCTGCCATGTTTGTATCGCGGTAAGCAACAAGCACGTTTCTGCACAAGTTTGCCCCCCTGGGGGGTCGGGTTCGAAACCGGCTCCCCTATCTCGATAAAAAGGGAAAGGTTGGGGTGCAAATTCTCACCAAAGGGGCGAACGATGGACAAAACAATAGAAAATTTAGGTTATGTGGTTTTTATCCTCTGTTTTGTGGTTTCTGCATCTCTGCTTTGGGGGTGGGTATGAGCCAGCTTTATCAGGGGAAGCCTAAAAAAATAAGTGTGATTCCATGGGATGGCACACTTGTAAAGTGGAATGAAATCCGCTGGGAGCTTGTTCTTATGGGGCTTGGGGATGAGATTCAAAAAGTCGGTGATAGTCTGCTTCGTGAGTCGGGTGGTTTTAAGGAGTGGGCTATGAAAAACAAGCATGTGGTTTGTTTTGATGGGAACCCGAAAAGCCGTAAAGTCTGGTTCATGAAGCGGAAAGAATTAGACCGGGATTTTATCCCGGTAAGATCTTTTCCACGGTGAGGTTCTTGGACGGTCCTTAATCGTGGGTTTGGGGGAATGGCTGTGCAAACTCATTCCTTCGCCGGGGGCCTGCCAGCCCCCGGCATCTCTTAAGATGCGAAGTATTCTCAAAA